>JAYVVL010000197.1:0-1523 GCA_043787035.1 Synechococcales cyanobacterium | reverse complement strand
TGAAGGTGCTGCCTTTTCCTAGTTGGCTACTGACCTCAATGTGTCCTCTGTGGTCTTCGACGATCGCCTTCACGATTGCTAACCCCAAGCCAACTCCTCCCGTGCGCCTCGATCGATCTTGTCTGACCCGATAGAATCGATCAAATAAATGAGGAATGTCAGCGTCTGCAATGCCGATTCCCTGATCTTGAATGGCGATCGTGACGCTTTTTGGCCGAGAGGTCAGGTGAATCTGAACCACGCTCGCTACGGGGCTATGTTGAATTGCATTGGTGATCAGATTACTGAACGATCGATAGAGTTGATTAGGATTGCCTGTGAGATAAATCGGCTGATTTGGGTGAAGATGACAGTTGAGTTCGACTTGAGCGGCAAGAGCTAAGGGGGCGAGTTCTTCTGCAAGATCTTGCAGAATTTCAGTTAAACAGACCGATTGTTGAACCGATCGATGGAGCCGATCGGGTTGGGTTATTTTGCGCTGTTGTCCTTGGTCCAATTGAGAGAGCAGTAGCAAATCCTGAACCAATTCACTCATGCGATCGTTTTGACGGTGCAATGCCAGTAAAGTTTGTTTCGATTCGGTGAGGTCAGCGCAATCGATACCCGCTATAGCAACTTCTAGCATCGCTCGGGTCGCTGCAATAGGGGTTCGGAGTTCGTGAGAAGCATCTGCCGTGAACCGCTGAATCTTGCCATAGGCAGTGTATATTGGACGCATGGCAACTCCAGCAAGCCACCAGCTTACGGCCCCAAGCATCGCCATCGTCAAGGGAATTCCCCACCGAATTAATCCATGTAACCCCGTCATATAGGCATCAAGCTGCGCCACCGATCGACCGACTTGTAGATAGCCCCAGTTTTGACCTTGAGGGGTTTTTAAAAGCGTATGGTGAAGGTGATAGGCATGACCTTGCTGATCTTTGACCGTGTGCAGAGATGAAAAATCCAAGAGCCTTGGGAATCGACCGGGTTTTTCACCGATCGCTGCTAATGGATTGCCTTCCATATCGAGAAGTTGCAAATGATAATCGTCTCGAATGAGATTGAGCAACATCGAGTCCTGAACTTTAGTGTGGCAAGGTTCGTTAACTTTACAAATCCCGACGATGATCCGATCGATCGCTGGCGGCAAGATGTTCGGAACTTGCAAGCTTTGTTCTAATCTGGCGTTCATTGACATTGAAAGCAGATCAATCTCACGATCGATCATATTGGATAACATTCGATCTAATACGCGATGGGTCGCGCAACCCAAGCCTAATAAAATACAACCGATTAGACTGGAATACAAAATTGCCAATCGGAGTCGAGGTGAATTTGCAATTTTTATAGCGTTAGCCATTAAACCGATATCCTAGTCCACGGAGAGTTTCAATCCGATCGCAACAGTCTAAGCCTTCGAGTTTTCGTCGCAAAAGTCGGACTTGGGCTGCCACAACGTTACTCATTGCATCATCTTCAAATCCCCACAGCCTCGATCGAATTTGATCTTGGCTTAGGACTTGATTAGGATGTTGCATAAA
>JAYVVL010000196.1:0-1525 GCA_043787035.1 Synechococcales cyanobacterium | reverse complement strand
ACGCTTACGAACCTGCTGACGGAGATCGGCTGAAATACTCACGCTGACTGAGGCATGATTAACGCCTGCTGTAACTCAAAAATTTCCTGCCGTAAAATTGCATTTTCTAATGAAACTTGCCGGATTTCCTGAGAGACCGCGCTAATTTTTTCCAGAGACGCATCAATCTTCGCTTGTAAAGCCACACAATCCACATCAGCCCCAGGCATCTTCAGCAATCGTGCTTCCTGGGCATCCTTCTCCCCATACCAAGCCTCAAGCTGCTCCTTTTCCAAATCACTCAGAGCTTCGCCTCGGCTCGATCGACTGTGCAATAACCCACCTAACTGATCTGAAATCATGATGCAATTGTGCCTCTTAATTTATCCAGTCACTTTCACATTATAAGTTTGAAGTAGTCCATCTTCAGTAATAATACGAATTTATGGCGCTGATTGAATATCTAGAAAAAATGATTGGGCAGATGTGCTTCGTAGAAGTTTCGAGGTCGCGATCGCCCTCCTGCAAACCGATCGCTTCCGTCTAACATCCAGTGCAGTGGATGACGTCAGAGGCTGGTTGGCGAGTGGCGGCGTGAGTCGTGTTCGGCTCCATCTTAATCGTCAGATGAATGACTGTCGGTTCACCGCCGATCGGCAACGCGAGGAGGATTCGTCGGAGACAAGCCCCTTTGAAATTTGGATGTTCTCAAAGGGGTATGTGGTCGTGCAAAATAAATTAGATATCCAGGATGGCTGAAATAGCTCCCTCAGCGATGTCTTTGTGGGTCTTAGTTGTATAGATAATTTTGCATTACCACTTATTCTCAGGAAACGATCGATGTGATGGCGCAAAATCGATCGATGGCTCATCCAGACAGGTTTACGCTTACCTGAATAAGCCACCGACCGATCGCCCTCAATAACTCCCACAGGTATGCCAGTAATCGCGATCGGCTTCAATTCCATCAATCAATCCTGAAAAATGCACCGGAATCGGTATAGGACTTCGGCGCAGGATTAAGGGATTGCGTATGATGGAACGTTTTGGCGTCCGTTTAATCTTGTTCATAATGCCCAAAGTAAGGTTCGAGCATCAGCGCGATCGCGCAGGGTTGCCTCTGTTCAGGACTATGATGATTTGACGCATTTTTATCCTGATGACTCTAATTCAGCAAACGTCGATGTCCCGACCCATGCGCTTCTCTCGAATTGCAAAATTAGGAATCCTCTTGACGATCGCGTCTGTGCTCCCTTGGCTCCTGCTGCTTGTCCTGCCATTCTTGCCATTGTCGCTGACGGAACGGGCAATCACAGCAGCGGGTTTATTGGTGTTGGCAGAGGTGATGTTTTGGGTGGGAGCGGTGTTGGCGGGGCATGAGGTGGTCCGGCGATTCCGGCAGAAGCTGAATCCAAAAAAGTTATAGAAGCGCATGGGCGATCGCGTCCGGCGACTGTGGAGCGATCGTTAAAAGCTTGGAGTAAACATGAAGAAAAAGACGATCGCATCAATAGTTATTTTGTACTATCAATACGATCGTGCATTT
>JAYVVL010000195.1:0-12727 GCA_043787035.1 Synechococcales cyanobacterium | reverse complement strand
TTTGGTCGTGGTCGGTAAGGTCGCCGATCAGATCTCCGGTGTCGGCGTCGAAGATTTCGGTGCCGCAGGGGACGAGAATGATGCGATCGTTTCCGGATGGTCCGGTGCAGTCTTTGATGCCGCCTTTGGTCCCGTCTTCGCCTTTGATGATGCGTTGGTAGCGGAAGTCGAGGAGGGTTTGGAGGTTTTCGTTGGCTTTGAGAATCACGTCGCCGCCCCATCCGCCGTTGCCGCCGCTGGGTCCGCCTGTGGGCACATATTTTTCACGCCGGAAGGACACCATTCCTTCTCCGCCGTCGCCTGCGATGACTTGAATTTCGGCTTGATCGATGAATTGCATGAGGGCTGGTCGGGGAGGAGGGATTTTAGGCTTTATATTATAGGGTAAAGAGGGATTAAACTGGTGTTTGAAGTTGCTTTTGGAGGAGCCTACTTATGATGCCTGCCACGATCGCCACACCCATTAGTGAAATAGAACTGATTCCGGGCAGTGCAATTCAGATTAACGGTCTGTCCTGGGAACGCTATCTCAATTTGCTCGAACAGTTCGGAGATTATCGTTCTACGCGTCTGATGTATGACAATGGAGCGCTAGAAATTCGTATGCCGGGTCAACATCATGAGGCGATTAATCGGGTTTTGTCAGCAATCGTATTGACGTTGGCGGATGAGTTGGGGTTGGAGTTGAATGATTTGGGTTCGATGACAATGAATCGTCCTGCATTATGTCAGGGGATTGAACCGGATAGTTGTTGTTATATGCAGAATGCACAGGCGGGACAGGGTTGGATCTCGGTCATGGGGGATGAGTTGCCGCCAGATTTGGCCTTGGAAGTTGATATTGCAAGCCAGTCCGATCGGAAATTGAGTCTTTACGAAGCGATGGAGGTGCCAGAACTATGGGTGTACCGGCGCGAAACGGTGTCGAGTCGATGGTTGGTGATGGGAACGTATCAGGAAAAGACTATGAGTCGATCGTTTCCTTCGGTGAGTGCGGTGCAGCTTAGTCAGTGGATTGAGTTACGAAAAACAGGAACGGACTTAACGGTGGTGCGTGCAGTGCGATCGTTTTGTCGTGAGTTGAGGGTTTAGCTATTGTTCTTCAATCGAATGGACTATTTCGATTCTTGATTGAAAACGAATGATTGATCATATTAATTCTGGAGAAATCACGATGGTTGCTGTAGTCGGTCATAAAACTAATCAATCTTTGCTCTACGATCGTGACTTTTATCAGTGGACGCAGGTGATGGCGGAAGCGCTGCGATCTCACGATTGGTCTGGACTTGATGTTGAGAACTTGGTGGAAGAGGTTGAGAGTTTGGGACGGCAACAGCGGCACGAATTACGGAATCGGTTGGGCGTTTTGTTGGGACATTTGTTGAAGTGGAAGTTTCAACCCGCAGCGAGGTCTAAAAGTTGGAAACTGACCCTGCGGGAACAACGAGCGCAGATTCGGTTCTTATTAAAAGATAATCTGAGTTTGAAACCTTATTTAGATGAGGCGATCGAGGAAGGTCATACCTTAGGACAGCTTCTGGTCGCGAAGGAAACGCCATTGGAGATTGAGGATTTGCCGGAGTTTTGTCCTTATAGTGTCGCTGATACTATTAATGATGCATTTTTGCCGGAGTAGCGATTGCTTGCGTTCGGGGGTGACATGATGACAAAGCCGCTCATCAGGAAGGACGGGTATTTCGAGGCACAGTGGATGAAGCGATCGCCGCCCCATCCGTCGTTGCCGCCGCTAGGTCCGCCTGTGGGCACGTATTTTTCACGTCGGAAGAACATTTTAGTTTTTGCAGTGGTGTCAAAAATGTTGTTTCCTACAATGCTAGATAGATTCAATTGGGAACGGGTGCTAAACGAATATTTAAACGAGGGACGTAACACTGTGCGATCGTTGGAGGTGCAAATCAATCTGTTGTGGTAGAGGTTGATTTGGATGATAAAACGCGTGCGACCCATGGCGCAATTGAGGCATCTGACGTAAAATATGATCGATCGGTGGTGCGGACTTACGGTCGATCGTAGATCACCGAGACTGGCGTGAGGGTTCGCATCTTGAGCCAACTTATCTAAGACTATTCCTGAAGGATGGTGGCTCAAGCGCGGCAAACTGAAGAACGTTAAGCGACGTCAATGAATAAGTCTTCGCCTTCTTGCGTCACGGCAAAATTGACAATATCGATCGGTTCTTTGCCCATAGCGAGCATTTTTTTGGCAAACCCCGAGACTGTAATTCCAGCAACGGATTTGACCCATTCGACGTTTTCCCCGGTGCTCATGTCAAACTTAGCGCCGTGAAAAGGACAGGTGATGATTCCGTTTTCAACTTTACCGCCGGACATGGGGAGTCCGAGATGAGAGCATTTATTGGCAATGGCGCAGTGCTTGTTCCCCACCTGAGCCACTAGTATAGATTGACCGCTAGCTTTAACTTTGAGAGCTTTACTCGCACTTGTATCAGCCGTTGTTGCAACTTTAGTTTTGGTCATGATGCAGTTTTTTCAAGTTATCTAGAGTGCTAAAAAATCATACAGGATTGAGGCTGCCGAAACTTGAAATCAATGGGCATCAGTTTTTGACCCAAAGTACGATCGCCTCAGCGTTGGCGTGCGTGAGATGGACATCAATACCTAGGATCGATACAGCAGAGCCGATTCTAGAATCATAAGGGGGTAATCGGGTAACGCGAATGATGATGGTTTTGAGGTAAGATTTTTGGCAGTGAGGTTGAGAGAACCATGAAAAAACGATGGGTTACGATCGCGCTAGGGTTGTTGCTCACATTGGGGATTGTATTCGATAATGGGTTGCCTTGTGCATTGATCGATCATGCCAATCGTCCGGTAGAAGGCGAGATTTAATGTTGTTTTGTTAGATTTGCGAAGTCATGGCATGAGCGAAGGGAAATACTTTATCTATGGTTTTCATGAATGGCAAGATATCACAGCGGCGATCGATGTTGTAAATGCTAAACAAGCTGATCAAACTTTTGCAATCTTGGGCGTATCAGCAGGAGGAACGGTGGCGATTTCGGCAGCGGCGCGGGATGAGCGAATTTGGAAAGTGGTGACGATCGGGACGTTTGCGGATTTAGGGGAGACGATTGAAGCGCAAACTAAGTGGTTGCCAGAGGGATTGCGAAAACGGGCGATCGGGCGATCGATCGACGCGGGACGATCGCGAGCGCTAGGCTTGGTGCTTGGCGGCTGGTTCAGTGGGTCGCTTGGGCAATGGGACGGGTTTGGCGGGTGTTAGGAGAAGCACAATATCTGGCATGGAGAATGACGAGGTATTTTTCTTCTTTCCATGGATTTGAGGGTCTGGTCAGGATGATTTTGAAATACGAGTGTGAAATGGCTCGGAACGATGGATGTGGCGATCGGAAAGTCGATCGACCTATCCGTAGAAACCCCCATTGTTTTCTGTTAGAAAAAATTCTTTTAGGTCATTCTTAGAATTAGCTACTTTAAATCGCCTTACTTTGTGACTCAACCTTTAAGTTTTACAGCAAAGGGTTTGGGGATAACAGTTTTGGTATCGCTGAATTGGTAGACTCATATCTCTATCGACTTCTATGGACATTCAGATTACTGGACGGGCGATCGCGTGAAATTTGAAAATTATGATCCTGGACAGTTCTACGATGAGCTGTTTCAAGCACCGGGAAAGCCCCGCCCTGACGCCATTCCCCTCGTCGATCGCATCGAAGCTCTTCCGACGGAAGAAGTGCATCGGCGGCACCGAGCGGCGCAGGTGGCCCTGTTTAAGCTAGGGGTGACGTTCAATGTGTATAGCGACGATCAAGGCACCGAGAAAATTTTTCCGTTCGACATTATTCCACGCATTGTTTCAGCCGATGAGTGGGCCGTTTTGGAGCGAGGTCTTAAGCAGCGAATTTGTGCGCTAAACCAATTTTTGGCAGACGTGTATGGAGACCAGAAAATTATCCACGATGGGATTATTCCCCGCGAACTGATTGAATCAGCGAGTGGCTTTCATCCGGCTTGTATGGGCTTGAAGCCGCCGCAGGGGATTTGGTGCCACATTACGGGGACTGATCTAGTCCGCGATGATGCGGGAGATTGGTACGTGCTGGAGGACAATTTGCGCTGTCCGTCAGGGGTGTCCTATGTCTTGGAAAACCGTAGGGTGATGAAGAGTACGTTTCCTCAGGTGTTTGAGAAGATGAGCATTCGTCCGGTGGAGGAATATCCGGGACGGCTGCTGGCGACGCTGGTGAATCTGGTGCCGGAGCATGTTTCGGACCCGACCGTGGCGTTGTTGTCGCCCGGTATCTACAACTCAGCCTACTTTGAGCATTCATTCCTAGCGCAGCAAATGGGCGTGGAGCTGGTGGAAGGGCGCGATCTGGTCGTTGCAGATGGGTATTTGCAGATGCGGACGACTAAGGGATTGAAGCGGGTAGATGTGCTGTATCGCCGGATTGATGATGAGTTTATTGATCCGACGGTGTTTAATCCGGATTCGCTGCTGGGGGTTCCGGGGTTGATGGATGTGTACCGATCGGGCCGCCTCGGGTTAGCCAATGCATTAGGTACGGGGGTAGCGGATGATAAGGTGATCTACTCGTTTGTGCCGGAGATGATTCGGTACTATCTCGGTGAGGAGCCGCTGTTGCCGAATGTGCCGACGTATTTGTGTTCGGAGCCGAAGCAATTGGAGTATGTGCTGGAGCATCTCAGTGAGCTTGTGGTGAAGGCGGCTAATGCATCAGGTGGGTATGGGATGTTGGTGGGTCCGCATTCGACGAAGGAAGAGCAGGATGAGTTTGCGGTGAAGATTCGGGCCAATCCGCGAAATTATATTGCACAGCCGACGCTCCGGTTATCGCGGGTGCCGACGATGATCGAGGGCGAGTTTGAAGGGTGTCATGTGGATTTGCGTCCCTATATTTTGTACGGGAAGGAGATCTTTGTGAATCCGGGTGGCTTGACGCGGGTGGCTCTGAAACGCGGATCCTTGGTGGTCAATTCGTCGCAGGGGGGCGGGAGTAAGGATACTTGGGTGGTTTGCGCGGAATGAGGAATGGAGAGTTGAGAATTTATTAAGTTTTGGAATACTAGGAAGAATGGGTTTATGTTGAGCCGGGTTGCAAATTCGATTTATTGGTTGAATCGCTACATCGAACGGGCTGAGAATATTGCGCGGTTTATTGATGTGAATCTCAATCTATCGCTTGATATGCCGATCGGGATGATTCAGCAGTGGGAACCGTTGATCTGGACGTCGGGCGATCGCGATGTGTTTTCTAGGGACTATGGGACGGTGACGTCGAAGAAGGTGATTCAGTTTTTGACGTTTGATCAAAATAATCCAAATTCGATTTTGTCATGCTTAAATTTGGCTCGGGAAAATGCGCGATCGGTGCGGGAGATTATTTCGTCGGAGATGTGGGTGCAGGTGAATTCGTTTTACCATTTTGTGCAAGGGGCGGCGAAGGATCCATTGAGTCTGAATTGGTCGAGCTTTTTTGGCCGAATTAAGTCTGAAAGTCATCTGTTTGTCGGCATCACAAATGTCACGATGTCTCACAATGAGGGTTGGCAGTTTGGGCAGTTGGGTCGGTTTTTGGAGCGGGCGGAGAAGACAACTCGGATTTTGGATGTGAAATACTTTATTTTGCTGCCGTCGTCGCGGGATGTGGGATCGACCCTTGACGAGTTGCAGTGGATGTCGTTGTTGCGATCGGTGAGTGCTTATGAAATGTACCGCAAGCGCGATGTGCATCGGATTAGTCCGACGGCGGTGGCAGATTTCTTACTTCTGGAGTGTGAGTTTCCGCGATCGATTCGCTTTTGCGTGCAGAGTGCGGAACAGGCGCTACATCGGATTATGGGGACGAAGATAGGGACGTGGTGCAGTCCGGTGGAACGGTGTTTGGGGAAGCTGCGATCGGATTTGGATTATGTGATGATTGATGAGGTGGTTGAAATTGGGCTACATGAGTTTTTGGATGATTTACAATCTCGGATTAATGAGGTGGATGGATACATTTTTGAGACGTTTTTTGATTTGAAGGTGGTGTAAGTTAGGCTTTTTGACGTTTATTTCATGGATTTGTAATGCGTTATTCGATCGTCCACACTACGACTTACGATTACGATCGTCCCGTGCAATTGCAGCCGCATACATTGCGATTGCGACCTCGATCGGATGGGTGGCAACAGTTGGAATCCTTTGATGTTGAGATTTCGCCTCAGCCGATCGGGCGCTCTGAATTAACGGATCTAGATGGCAATGCGTTGCTGAAGGTTTGGTTTGCGGAGGTGGAAACCGATCGGTTAGACATTGTTACCACGTCTCAGATTGTAACAACGCAGACGAATCCGTTTGGGTATCTTTTGGATAGCTATGCGTTGCAGCTTCCCATTGATTATCCGTCTTCGGTGAAGGCTCAGTTGCAACCATATTTGCGACAGGCAGAGATGATCGATGCGGTTGCGGTAGAGTTATGTCAGGATTTGTGGGTGCAGACGGATGGAGATACGTCTATCTTTTTATCGGTGTTGAATCAGTTGATTAATACCAATTGCGGCTATGGCATGAGAGAAACCGGAAAGCCGCTTCCCCCCGGCGTAACTTGGCGCG
This sequence comes from Synechococcales cyanobacterium, assembly GCA_043787035.1. Classification (GTDB taxonomy): domain Bacteria; phylum Cyanobacteriota; class Cyanobacteriia; order Leptolyngbyales; family Leptolyngbyaceae; genus JAAFJU01. The sequence continues at coordinate 6,109 of JAYVVL010000195.1, read as the reverse complement.
ATCGGCAAGGGTCTTGTCGGGATTTTTCGGTGCTGTTTATGGAGGTGTGTCGGGCGGCGGGATTGGCGGCACGCTTTGTGAGTGGATACCAGGAAGGTGATTTGAAAAAGGCGAATCATTATCTCCATGCCTGGGTTGAAGTGTATCTTCCGGGGGCGGGATGGCGCGGTTATGATCCGACGCTGGGGCTGCTGGTGAGCGATCGACATATTGCAATCTGTTCTAGCGTAGACCCGAGCTATACGGTTCCGGTGGTGGGTGGATATCGTCCGGGACGGGTGCGATCGCGCATGGAGTATGGGCTGAAGATCACGTCCCAATGACTTCCTCTAAAACGATCGGTTGGTTGGGTTTACGCCAGTTGATTTCTGGCATGGTGTCGAAAGCATTATGAAGACACTTTTCCCAGGTTTTACGGATTTGGATTAAGTAGGGATCGCCTAGTTGAAGCTGAAGGGAGTTTTGGATTTTTAAGCTGTTGGTCGCGTACATGACGAGGTCGATGGGCGGTCCGACGGAGATGTTGGACTTCATGGTGGAATCGATAGAGAGCAGGGCTGATTTGGCGGCGTCTTCAATGCTGGTGTCGTAAGTGAGCAGTCGATCGAGGATGGGTTTGCCATATTTTGCTTCGCCGATTTGTAAAAAGGGCGTTTCTTTCGCCGCTTGGATGAAATTGCCTTGGCTGTAGATTAAGTACAGTTCAGATTCTTCCCCTTTAATCTGTCCGCCTAGAATAATGTTGCAGGTAGAATCAATGCCGTCTTTCTGGAGCCAAGGCCTGTCGAGATCTTGAATGGTGCGCATTTTGTCACCGATATAGCGAGCGACGGCGTAGAGGTCAGGGAGCGTATGGAGGGTGATGTCAGCCTGCGCTTTGATGTCGCGCTTCAACAGTTTGATGATGGATTGTGTAATGGACAAGTTGCCGGAACTACACATGAGAAGGACGCGATCGCCTTCAATGGAGAAATCATGGAGCTTCTGGTGACTGGAAATATAGTCCACTCCGGCATTGGTACGGGAGTCCGCTGCCATGACGATTCCTGATTGAGTGAGGATGCCTAGGCAATAGGTCATTAGTATTGAGGGCGATCGGGTAAGGAACAACTTAATAGGGTTTAATTTACCAGACTTTTACCGTGTGCTAAAAGAGAATGGATGTAAACCGCTTAAAATTGATATAAAAAGAGACAGATCGGGGCGGGATCTGTCTCGATCGGTTGGGTTTGATGTCAACAATCCAAATGTTTTAGGTGATTTCTATGAATAAGTTTACCGGAGGCCCCCAACCCTCAAGGTGCTGTTGGCATATTGATAGGGGACCAATACCCCTCAATCCGAATAATCCAATTCTACCCATGACATCCGACAGTGCGCGATCGGCGTTCCTCAAAGGCGATATTTACATAAAAATCTGAGACCACCTGGGTCAATTGAACAGCGCACGCCTGAGTTTAAGCTGAATCGCTCACTTTGCGGCGCTGGGTCCGTTAGCTTAGTCCCTTTTCGATTTTGTACCAGATGGATGTTCCCCTTCCTCAATTCGCCAACAGCAGCATCAAGGGGGCTAGGGGGATTCCCGTTCCGGGAGGCTACGCCAACATGTGTTTTGATACCAACGAAAGAACTTTTCAAACGGCCTCTAAGCATCGACCTGAATGATGTTAAGACAAGGGATAATAGTCGGATTCGGGAACTGGAAACTAGTGGTAAACTGTGTAGTATTAAGAAAGATATTCCACTCCAAACCGTTCGATTCTCACCGGGTTATCGATAACGCTTGATTCATTGCTAATTGATTGTCCGCTCATAGTTAAATACTTGTTTTCAGGTTAATCAATCTACATTACAAAGAGTTAGCAAAGCGGCTAAGTAAAAATGTTTAGCCGCAGCCGATCGGCGTAGCCTAAAAGCTCTATATCAGCCAAACATCCTCTCCATTGGTTGGTTTATTCATTAGTTATTATCAGTATAAGTAAGGTAGACGACAGCATCTTAGTACTTTCAGGATTTGAGGATGATATGTCTATCAAAATCACTGGTCAACAACCTTTAACCCGCCGCTGCTTCATTCGAGGCACGGGTCTTACGGGTGGGCTTGTCCTCGGCGCTAGCATTCACGCTCTGTTATCTAGTTGTACAGGTCAATCCGCCACCCCAGAATTATCGGAGAAGCCCGCTACAGTTCGCGGCCTTGGTTTGCCATTTATCCCTGATCTTGAAATCAATCTCAAAGCTGAACCCAAAGCAGTTTCCATTCGATCGGGTCAATCTACCAACGTTTGGTCTTACACCGCTCAACTGGTCAAAGGCGACCCAGCCAGCTTACAAACGATTCCTGGTAGCTATTTAGGTCCGATCGTCCGAGTTCGGCAAGGTCAGCGGGTGCGGGTTAACTTTCAAAACAATCTGCCGTCAGGCCAAAACAGTATCGTTCATTGGCACGGATTGATTTTGCCTGACACGATGGATGGCCATCCACGCTTTGCTGTCCCGCCGGGGCAGACTTATGTGTATGAGTTTGAGGTGATTAACCGAGCCGGAATGAACTGGTTCCACCCACATCCCGATATGCAAACTGGACAGCAAGCCTATGCGGGTTTGGCGGGGTTATTCATCGTTACCGATCCGGAAGAAGCTGCCTTGAATCTACCTTCTGGGGCTTACGAAGTTCCAATTGTGCTGCAAGATCGCACCCTCGACGCTAACAATCAATTGCTTTATTTGGGCAATCTAATTGGCACTTCCCCCGATCGGAGCATGAACCACAACATGAACACGATGTCGCCGAATAATTCCGGTCGATCTCAAAATGGCATGGGTGGGATGATGATGGGCGACATGAGCCGGATGATGGGCTTCCTGGGTGAGACGATATTTGTGAACGGTAAGCCTGATTTTACTCTTGCAGCAGCCACGCGAGTCTATCGCCTACGTATCCTCAACGGCTCGAATGCGCGGATCTACAAGCTGGCCTGGAGCAATGGCAATCCACTAACTGTCATTGGCACGGATGGGAGCTTACTGACTCAGCCCGTTGAAAGGCCATACGCTATGTTGGCTCCGGGTGAGCGGCTTGATGTTTGGGCTGATTTTAGCCAGTTGAAGGTAGGAACCGAAATTTCGCTGAACAGTCTGGCCTTCTCTGGTGCTGAAAATGTTGGAGGCAGCGCCATGGGCGGCATGATGAAAGCCAGCAAAGCCCCGGAACTAGGGGCTGCAATGACGCTATTTAAGGTCAAGATCGATCGAACTGAAAAAACAACTCTGCAACTTCCCAAAAAACTTGCATCTCTCCCATTACTGCGTCCAAGCGATGCGGTTAATGCTGCCCAGCCGCGACCCGTTGAACTGGCATTGAACGGGATGAACTGGGTAATTAACGGCCAGACCTTTGAGATGGAAGCCGCGACGCCACAGGAAACTGTCAAGCTCAATTCGATCGAGCAGTGGGAGATTGTTAACAAGCTTAATCCGGGCGCAATGATGGATGCGATGGGCATGGCACACCCGATTCATCTCCATGGTGTTCATTTTCAAGTCATTAGCCGAGAAGTGCTGCCAGAGCTGGCTTCCGGTTGGAAAACGGTTAAAGATGGTTATGTGGATGGGGGCTTCAAAGATACGGCGATGGTGATGCCCGGTGAGCGGGTGAAGCTGCTCATGAAATTTGAGAAATATACTGGTCTGTTCTCGTATCATTGCCACATATTAGAACATGAAGACGCTGGCATGATGAGGAATTATCGAGTTACCGCATAGCCAACCCTCAGAGCGATCGCCCTCATTCATTGGAGTCTTATTGTGACCGACGTTAAATCGAAACAGTGATTATCTCTGTTAATCTTAATAGGTAGAAAAATATGAGTGATCTAATTGTGATTGGTTTTTCCGATAAGTTTAAAGCAGATGAAGTATTGCTTGATCTCAGGAGACTAGAGTTGGATTATTTAATTGATCTTGAAGATGCTGCGATCGTTGTCAGAAATCAGAACGATAAAGTTAGAGTTAAGCAGACTCAAGAGCTAGTCGCTTCTGGTACATTAAGTGGTTGTCCCACGAAGATGAGGCAAAACTTCAAGAAGCACTGACAACAAAACGTTCTTAATCTAATTATAAAAAACAGGATTTAATACCATGAAACTTCAATTAAATGTCCCAGGAATTAGCTGTGGTGGTTGCGTGAGTACTGTTACTCAAGCAATTAAAGCCGTCGATGCTAATGCTAGCGTTCAGGGTGATCCAAAAACCAAGACTGTATTAGTGGAAACTGAATCGCCCGAATCAGCAATTAAGGCCACGATCGCCAAAGCTGGCTATCCCGCTAGCTAACCTCTAATCGCCATGACATCAATCATTGTTTTTAGAACAACTTAATTAGGCTAAGTGATGACCAAAAAACTATTTTTACCATTGCTCTGCCTACTTGTTGTAATGATTGGCTGGGCTTTTCTAGCAGGTATTGAAGTATTGATTGGCTTCACTAGGAAACGTTATCAACGATCGTTTAATTAAAATACAATGTCCGATTTTATCATCCATAAATCTGCTTTCCAGAATATTATCGTAATTTACGAAAATTCATTTATGAACCACCAACATCGCCCGCATGACCACAATCAATCCGCCGCCGGATCAACGATTGACCACGAGCACGGAAACCGATCGCCTGACCCACCTATGAATCATTCTGGACATGGAATGCCGCCCAATCATGAACAACATGCAGGACATGATAAACATGAAGGGCACACCCCAGGTATTTTCAAACGGCGCTTCTTTATCTGCTTAGTGCTGACGCTTCCCGTACTTTATTTTGCGCCCATGTTTCAGATGTGGTTTAACTATAAAGCGATCCAATTTTCGGGTGCTGAGTGGGTTATTCCAATCTTCTCAACGATTATTTACTTTTACGGTGGCTGGGTATTCCTAAAAGGAGCTTGGTATGAACTCCATAGTAAAATTGGCATGATGACTTTAGTTGCTTTAGCAATTACTGTCGCGTTCATCTATAGTGTAGCCGTAACCATTGGGTTGAAGGGAGATTCTTTCTATTGGGAACTAGCAACCTTGGTTGATATTATGTTACTTGGGCATTGGATCGAAATGGCTTCTGTTCAGGGAGCAAGCAATGCGCTCGAAGAACTGGCAAAATTAGTGCCTTCGGTTGCCCATAAGCAGGTGAATGGTCGGATTGAAGACGTTCAAGTGAATGCGTTAATTGAGGGCGATCGCATTTTAGTTCGTCCCGGTGAACAAGTTCCGATCGATGGTGAAATCATTGAGGGCACTTCCAACGTCAATGAGGCTTTTCTAACGGGAGAATCTCGCCCAGTAGTCAAAAAAGCTAAGGATGAAGCGATCGCTGGGGCGGTCAATGGTGAAGGCGCTTTGACGATAACCGTTACTCGGACTGGCGACCAAACGACCTTGAGTCAGATTATGCGCATGGTTAAAGAAGCGCAGACTTCCAAAAGTAAATTTCAATCTCTCGCCGATCGACTCGCTTATTGGTTAACTTTAATCGCGATCGGGGTGGCAACGCTGACGTTTGTAATTTGGTTATCTATTAAACCAGATGATCTAGCTTTTGCGATCAACCGGGCCGTTACAGTATTAGTGATCGCTTGTCCTCATGCCCTAGGGTTAGCAATTCCTTTAGTCCTCGTCAATGCGACAGCAATGTCAGCAAAGAATGGCATCCTGGTACGGAATCGAGAAGCATTTGAACGAGCAAAAGATATTAAAACGATCGCATTTGATAAAACCGGGACACTGACGACCGGAAACTTTGGTGTACAGCGAATTTATACGGATGGGATCGACGAGTTACAGGCATTAGGCATTGCTGCTGCCCTAGAATCTCTATCAGAACACCCACTTGGACAATCAATCGTACTAGAAGCGAACAATCGTAAGATTCAGCTTAAGACTGCAACAAACTTCAAAGCAGTGCCCGGTCAGGGCATCGAAGCCAGCATTGGCAGTCAACAGTATCGAGTGGGCCGACCAGAATGGGTGAAAGAGTTGAAGCTACAGTTTTCCCCACCCTTGCAAAAGGGACTCCAAGAAACTGAATCTCGGGGTGAAAGTGCGATCGTCTTGA
>JAYVVL010000194.1:0-1532 GCA_043787035.1 Synechococcales cyanobacterium | reverse complement strand
CATGCCCATCCGCCGACGTTGAAAGTATTGGATAAGTCAATTCCAGTTGTGGGATCTCCGGCTGCTGCAAAGGTCGCAACTGCTTTGGGCTTTACACACGTGACGACGCTGGAACACGATCGGGTATTTACGTTGGACGATCGGGTCAAAATTCAGGCATTAGAAGGATCGACCGTAGGTCCGACGACTAAGGAAAATGCCTATGTGATGCGCGATTTATTAACGGGTGCAACGCTATACTACGAACCGCATGGTTCTCATTCACCGAAGCTCAAAGAGATGGGTGAGATTGATGTGGTCCTCACGCCCATGATTGATTTAAAGTTGCCGGTCGTCGGTTCTTTTATTAAAGGGATGTCTAGTTCGCTCGAACTTGCAAAGTGGGTCAATCCTCAGGTGATGTTGCCGACGGCTGCGGGTGGGGATATCAATTTTGAAGGAATTTTGATCAAAGCGTTCACAGCCGAAGGTGGTCCTCAAGAATTGCAGCAGCAGCTTCAAGATGCCGGATTAAAAACTCGAATTATCGAGCCAAAACCAGGCGTTCGGACTGAAATTGCGATCGCTAATCCCTGTCCCATTTAGGATAGAAGTCAGCTCTTGCCGTTAGCCGCCGAGGAAGACGATCGATGGTAGGGCGATCGAAAATTTGTTGAGAGAGGTTTAGATAGTTTTGTATGATGGACGTGATTAAAAAAGAGGCTTGAACCGTTGCCTCAACTGTGATTTATGTCTGAACATCAACATCTCTCAAACTTTATTTGGCAGGTTGCGGATTTGCTTCGTGGTCCCTATCGCCCCCCTCAGTACGAGCGGGTCATGTTGCCGTTGACGGTGTTGAGGCGGTTTGATTGTGTGTTGGCTTCGACTAAGACGGACGTGTTGAGAGGGTATGTGAAATGGCAAGATAAACCCGATGCTGTCCGTGATCCCATTTTAAATAATATTGCAGGACAGAATTTTCATAATCATTCTGAGTTTAGTTTTGAAGGGACGGAGGATGGGACGGGAGGGCGCAAAGGGGGACTGAAGGGCGATCCAGATAATATTGATAAGCATTTGATGAGCTATATCAATGGCTTTTCTCAGGATATTCGAGATATTTTCGATCGCTTTGAGTTTACTGCCGAAATTGAGAAGATGCGAGAGGCTAATATCTTGTATCTGGTGGTGTCTGAGTTTTGTAATATCGATTTGCATCCCGATCGGGTTGATAACATTCAGATGGGGTTGTTGTTTGAAGATTTGATTCGGCGATTTAATGAGTTAGCGAATGAGACGGCGGGGGATCACTTTACGCCGCGTGAGGTGATTCGGTTAATGGTGGATCTGCTCTTTGATCCGGATGATGAGATGCTGACTCAGCCTGTGGTCTGTAAGATGCTGGACCCGACGTGTGGAACGGGGGGAATGCTGGCGGAGGCGCAGTCGTATTTGCGTGAAAATAATCCACAGGCGAAGCTGTTTGTGTATGGGCAGGATTTTAATCCGCGTGCTTATGCGATCGCGGCTTCGGATTTGTTGTTGAAAGG
>JAYVVL010000193.1:0-4686 GCA_043787035.1 Synechococcales cyanobacterium | reverse complement strand
AGCAATATTAATTTGCCAGGTAATTCAACCACATCTACTCAGCTATTCTCAGACAATAGTACAAACATCGCCACCACTTCCCACGTTAAAAGTGTGTTACTGAACAATCCTTCGATAACAGGATCTACATTTTTAGGGGCATCAATTGTTTCAGCGGGTGCCACATTATCAGTGCCTACTGTGGGGCTTGGCAATGTGTCTTTGCAGTCGGCTAACACGACTCAAGTTGCAAGGTCATGTAGGCCGATCGTAATTGCCTCGCGGACCACGGCATTCACATTCACGACCACTTACGCAGACCTGGCTTTCAACAACATAATCCGCGACAATAGCGGCACGTACAACGGCTCCACGGGTGTGTTCACGGCTCCATATACCGGGATGTATGCGTTCAGTTGCCACGTTGCCAACTTCACAGGCGGAACGACATTCACCCTAGTCAGTATTGGTGTCACTGCTAATACTGAGTTTTTAAGATTAGGGCTAACAGCAGGTGCGGGGTTTCAGGTGGTTAATGCTAGGCAACTCATGTTCCTTAACTCGGGTGACACTCGCAGATTCGGAGTACAGACAGGGGGTGCGAACGCGGCTGGTAGCGTAGAACCTAACGCAACGGCTCAGTCATCATGCTATATGTCCATTGAATATCTTGGGATCGATACTTGACGAGATTAGGCCAATTTAAACTGGGCAACATCTAACGTCGTTGGGTCTTCTGCGCCGCTGCCAAACTCGGTGTAATACCACTTGCGCATCCAGGCTTCATTCTTGGATTGACTGTTGCCTAGCCGGGTCAGCAGGAGCCAATAATACGCTCGTTCTTTTAACGTTGCAGGGGCCAGATTTTGGCGATCACTTAGCCATGGTTTCGCACCAAGCATGGCTGCTGGATTTGCATTGGGCAACACTGAGATCGCCACTTCTGCCGGGATTTCGTAGATGAAGTCGTCCGGCGTAATTACCGTGACATGGCTACTTCCCACATCAACTTGGGCGCATCGGACGCTTGTGGCGGTACCGTTGGAAGTCGGCCCAGTCAGCAACCAATTGGCGCGGACTTTGATCAGTTGGCCCACTGAGACATCCTTTGCCGCAATGGTCTGTTTCATGTCTTCCTGAGTGCGGACTACTGCCCATGCGGGGCTTTGGCTCATCTCAAATGCCTTCCGCGCAAAGCGGCGATACTTCCGCGCAAAGGTGCGGTCTGTGCCGTTAAGAAGCTCCACTAATTCGCCTGTTATTTCGGTCTTTTTGGCTGAGGGGAAGATGTGACCACAACTAGGGCAGACCATCGTGAATCCATACATCAGTTCGTCGCACTCAGGGCACTGCTTCATGGGTGCGTCGAATGCTGCGCCCGGTGGTCGTCGGGCAATACTGTATGGCTGCGCATCGTTAAAAAACCCATACTTGAATGCATTCAATCCGACATCGACAATGACGAAATTTTTCTTGCCAATGCGAGGGCACGTTCTAGCAGAGCGGCCTTCCTGCTGCCCTTTCGTGACTCTGGATTTGGTGGGTCTAGGGAACACAGCCTCAATAGTTGGCAGGTCCACACCTTGAGTCAGCAAATCTGCTGAAGTAAGGCCCACGAGAGTGTTGTCTTCAATTCGGGCAAACCAATAGTTGCGTTCGTCGTCGCTATCTGCCCCTTCTAGCATCTTGAAGATTTGCCCGTCCGGGTAGCCCTCGTCCAATGCCTGTTCGCGCCAGCGCTGATTGAAGGCTTCGGCCACTTCCAACGACTGCGCAATCCCAGCGCCGAAGTAGAGGGTACGGCGGGACGACTTAAGCGTTCCTCTATAGCACTTCGCTTCCCACTGCTCTAGCGTTGCCTTCAGGACACCCGGTCCAGTCATGGCAAGTGCCAAATCCTGTTGCCGGAAGTCGCCCATCTCGGTCCTGACAGCGGACAGATCGAGTACCGTCTTTGCTCCATAGTAGATCGCTGGCACTAGCCCCTGAGTGAAGTTTGTCTCACGCCCGATCTTAAGCAAGTCAGGCGGTTGGGCGATGACGATCATGTGTTTCCACAGATCGCTCAAACTTTCGGTTTTTTTGGTGCGCCATGGCGTCGCCGTGAGTCCGATGACCCAGGCATCCTTATGCCAGTGAATCCAATCGCCATTGTCATCCACATCGGCCCACCAGCGTTCGCTGGCGGGGAAGCCTGCCGTGTGGCATTCGTCGATGAAAATCAACTTGACATCTTTCGGGACATCGCGGTTAACGATTGTTCCGAAGGATGCAACCTGTACGAGGCAGTCTGGATACGGGTTCTTACCTGCCGACGCCGCAATCAGTCCGGGACTATAGCCATACCTTTTGAATCGGTTGGCAGTCTGCGATACCAACGTCACCGCATCAGTCAAGAATAGGCAGCGATCGCCCATTGCCACTGAGGTCAGAATGTCGTGGATCGATAGCTGGGTCTTCCCTCCCGCCGTTGGTAGCACAGCCACGATCGAGCGATCGCGCCCCTTGGTGTGGGCGTAATCTTGGCGGCATTGATTGATTGCCGCCAAGCCGTTCGACTGGTAGTCGTAGAGGTCCGGAAAGGTGTGCTTCATATGAATGTTGATGGCAGGCTGGATGCTCTTCTTACGGGAGCGGCCCATGGGCTTGAGGCAGGCAGAACTATCGGATGAGCGGCGCACTGAGATCGCCGATCTCGTCTTGGCACACCGAAAGAATGTTCGAGATCTGGTCGCTGCTTAATTTGCCGAAGTACCCGGTTTTCATGTACTTGATGTAATCGCCAAGCTTGACCTTCTGGGCGCTGAGAACCGCCGCCACTCTCTTAGCTTCTATGTGGATTTGATGCAAGTCCTCGGATTCTTGGGTCCATAGTTTGACCTTAATCTTCTTCTTCGTGGAGTAGCCCTGCAAGTAGTACCCAAGGGTTTTTTTGACCTGTTGGGTATTGGACAATTTCCAATAACAAGCTGTTTGTCCAGTGATCGTGGCTGCTCCTATAATCTCGTCCCAATTAAAGAGGAAAACTTTGGATCCAATGGTTGCGTTGGTAAGCATGGTTTTTACTTAGTGGGTGATTGGGTGATTAATTTGGCTATATATACATATTAGCATTATGGCTATTAAATGTACAGTCAATCTTTGCCAATTATCATCACGCCCTCATCCCTATTTACCGTTGGCGGAAGAATCTCGTTTGGCGTCATTTTTGAAATGGCGGGTGATATTGTCCACTTTCAGGATGCAGATTATCACCCGCCATTTCTCCCAGTACTACTCCTTAAAACCCTTACTGTATTTAGGTTATATGTAATATATGTATATTTAAACCTACTATTTACTAGCGATTGGCAACATTATCACCCACCCCGACCTCCAATTTACCGTTACTTAAGGAATGAAAAGAGAGATCAGGGCAGATCTAGGATGACGATAATTGGGAGACTAATTCTAGATCGGGTGATAATGTTGCCGTTAGGGAAGGAATAATATCCAAACCCATACCCAGTAAGGAAAGTGCCTGTTGATTAGTAATTGCCAAGCGACGATAGTTGGATACAGCCGGGTGATAATTCGCATTAAAAAGCCGATCGCATTTCTACGAGGGTGCGACCTCTATTTGATACAATAATCAAATAGAGGTCGCAGTTTCAAAGCGTACAAGGAGAAAAAATGGGCGCTCAATTACTGGGTATCGAAGGGACTCAAGTCAAGATAGAAGTCACGATCAATCTGAGTCGTTCAATGTTGACGAGTGAAGAGAAGATCCAGGAAAGTTTTAACCGATCGCCCCTCCCCAGACAAACGTTGGCGAAGCCTCTCCTTGGGAGAATCCCTCCCCCCTAAACCAACGCAGAAAGACGATCGCGAACCTCCCGCGCCTGCAACCGATCGGGAAATAACGTTAAATAATCATCCAAATCCCGAATGGCGTCTTCGATCGAATCTATAGACGCTTCAGAGGATCGATCGTATAATCCACCACCCTCTTCAAATCGCCCAGCCGCAAGATAGTAAAGCGCAAGATTAAAGTTGTTTTGCCAATCGATGACCTCCGGTCGGTCGGAGACCATCGGGTCTTTCGCTTGTTTAGCCTGAGAAAGAGCGATCGCTCTTTGCAAGTCGGCTTGGGCTTCAGTGGGGCGATCGAGTTTGGTGAGGGTGAGCGCACGGAGGTAACGGACCCAATCATTATCTTCGGGATCTAACTCAATTGAACGATCGAAATCCTTCAATGCTTCTTCATAACGTTCAGTCAATCGATAGGCTTGACCTCGGCTTGCAAAAGCCAGCTTAAGGTTGGGATTGAGTTCGATCGCTTTTAAGTAACAGTCGATCGCTTGGCTGTACTCTTTTTGGTCGTAGTACGTAACTCCTAGATTATAGTAAGCGTCAGCATCTTGCGGATTGAGTTCGATCGCTTTTAAATAACTCTTGATCGCTTGGCTGTACTCTTTTTGGGCACTGTACATATTGCCTAGATTATTGTAAGCGGTCGCATCTTGTGGATTGAGTTCGATCGCTTTTAAATAACTCTTGATCGCTTGGCTGTACTCTTTTTGGTCATTGTACGTAATTCCTAGATTATAGTAAGCGGTCGCATCTTGTGGATTGAGTTCAATCGCTTTTAAATAACTCTTGATCGCTTGGCTGTACTCTTTTTGCTCGTTGTACGTAACTCCTAGATTAGTGTAAGCGTTAGCATAT
>JAYVVL010000192.1:0-1533 GCA_043787035.1 Synechococcales cyanobacterium | reverse complement strand
GGAGTCCCGAATATGAGGGCTGACTGTGGGTTATTGCCTAGGTCCGTCGCAATGTCCCTAGGGGCGATCGGGTGACTCAGGCGCTGTTGAGCCAAGGGAACGGCGAACGGTTCTGGGATAGTCTCAACTTCTGGTATAACCACAATCTCAATATCGGAAGTGTGGATAGGCTCTAGTACAGTAGGAGCGATCGCAGTAGTTTGGATCCGCGTTTCATAAATAACGGCGATTGGTTCTGTGCTTTTGAGTTGAGCTAGTGCCGTGCGATCATTCCTAACATAGGACCTGAATAGATGTGAATATTCAGCCGAAACTTTATTCACGTCTTCCCCGGCCCCAATTTTCTGAGTTATACGATCGAGTACAGCCGGGTAGTCTTTCAAAAACTTTTGCTCTAATTCCCGATCGCCCTTTGAACAATCTGAATTCCACGCAGTTAACGCTGACCCAACTAAGGCAATGACCGGGATAATCATCAAGGGAGTAAAACCACTAAGAGCAAGCATCAAACATCCACTAGCAACACTCGTAAATGCCCCTACAGCTCCAAAAGTCGTATCTGTGGTTAAATCCTTAGCATCGGTTTCAATCGCTTGCACAATGTAACCTTGCTCTATCTCAAACCCTTGCTCTACCCAAGCTGATAATATCGGTCGTTCGCTATCCTCATTAAAATAACCCATGATTTTTACTCGCTAATTGTATGTGTTTATTGCAATAAAATAGAGCCTATATTGCTATAGGCTCTAGGACTTACTCTGATTAAGGCTTAAAGCTTAACCGTGTCACGTCTAGCCGAGTCCCGAATGGTTTGAGCTAATTCTCTTTCCTCAACACTCAATAGCTTCTCACCCGCTTCTGAAAACTGACGCAGACCAAACTCAACCCCGACCATTCCGACAAAACTCAGGATTACAGCACCCCAACTAATCCCCATTGGACTGAATACAGCTCCCCCAACAATCAAGACGCTGAACTCTAGGCCATAGAATCCAAACCTTTTGAATCGGTTGAATCGGTTGTTTTTGATGTTGCGCTGTTGGAAATTATCGATCGCCTGTTGACCATCTGGAGTAACTGATTCGTTATAATTGGGAACTTCGTGTGGTGCCCGTGTGATCCTCACTAAAGCAGCGATCGATGCATCCAAGTTTAGATCGTCAAGAATGGGAGAAAGCTCTTGAATTTGGATGAATCCCCAGACGATCGCTCCGGTAATAGGTCCAAAACCGCTCATACTGCCTAGAACAGCAACCCAACTAATGATGTTGATTGATGCACTGAAGACTGTGAAGGCTAGACTCAGGGCCATGACACCACGCCATGAGATGATCCAGTGAATTGCTTGCCGTAATCCGATGATTAAATCATCTAGGTTTACTTTATTATCCCCATTACGATCGAGAGGATTTGAATTAGCTTTAGTATTAGCCATTTTCGTTTTTGCCAGATAAGGTTTATGTTTTGAAAGAGCTTTTTGTTAAGGTTTTGCTCAAACCAAGCCTTTGAATATTATTGAAGTTTTGCGATTTT
>JAYVVL010000191.1:0-4689 GCA_043787035.1 Synechococcales cyanobacterium | reverse complement strand
GATGAAATAGTCCCCCCAACAATAGAATCACCTACACCGCCCAAACAAAACTGGGAGGAAGCCTGGAAAGCATTGATGCAAGTGACCCTAGACAACCGTCCTCTTGCAATAGAACTTTTACAGCTAGCCGTCCACGAAAATCACGCCCGAAGTCTCAATCTCCAAACCGCCCATGCTCAAAAAGACTACGAAACATTACGCGCGATCGCTCACCAAATCCGAGGATCCCACGGGAATCTTGGCCTGTCGGTCTTAACGTCGCTAGCAGCGGAGCTTGAGAACGCCACGACCCGTCAATACCTACTGACCAATCCGCTGACGGCCAGCACCCACGACTCCGATCGTGATCCCGATCGACAGGCGGCTGAAATCGATAAAATTCTCGCCGCAATGGCGATCGCCATTCAGGATCTTGAAACCGATGTAACAGAGAAATTTCCAGGGGCTAAACTAGTGGACTGAACCCATGAATTGAAAACACGATGCTTAATTACTATTTAGATCTCAGATTCCATTTAGCTTAAATCCAGAAGGAGACCCTCGCCCATGAAATTGCTGATCATTGAAGATGAAATCCAGCTTCTAGAAATTTTAAAGACGTCATTGAAAAATAGATATGTCATCGACAGTGCCCAGGATGGATTGCAAGGGCTACAGCTTGTGGGAAAGGGGAAGTATGATCTAGTCTTGCTGGATCGATCAATAGATGGAATCGATGGGCTAGAGTTTTGCCAACAGATTCGCCAACAAGGGAATCAAGTATTGGTGATGATTATGTCAACACAAGGGAGTACCCACGATCGTGTTTCTGGATTGGATGCAGGCGCAGATGATTATTTGGTTAAACCCTTTGCCTTAAGCGAGTTAGAAGCCAGAATTCGGGCACTTCTGCGGCGGCGAATGGTGACGGAACTTCCGGTTTTAACATGGGGACCCCTAGCTATTGAGCCGACGCGATGCAATGTCAGTTACCACGGCACGCCTGTGATGCTGACGACGAAGGAATACGGAATCTTGGAATTGCTGCTGCGTCATCAAGATCGCATTTATAGTCAGCGGGCGCTTCTGGAGGCCCTATGGTCACTCGATAATGGTCCACGCGGGGAAGAAACCGTACGGACTCACATGAAGCGCCTCCGCCAAAAACTAAAGCCGATCGGGGCGGGGGATTTGATCGAGACGGTTTACGGACTTGGATATCGGCTCAATCCTACGTTGAATGCGCCGCCCACTTCCATTGCGATCACGAGTCCCTCCTCAGGCGCTCCTAAAGTTGACCCGAGTGATCCAGAGGGCCGTGCGATCGAATCGTCTCAAGCCCAGCTTATCGCCCAGTTCTGGGAAAAACAGGCAGCCAAAGTGCTGCGACGCATTCAGATCCTGGACCATTCCGTCCAAGCGCTCCAGCGCAATCCGAGTGATGAAGACTTACGATCGCAAATTCGCCAAGAAGGTCACATTCTCGTGGGCGTCATGGGCAGCGTCTGTATGGCTGAACATCTACCGACTCTGCAGGCCCTCGGCACTTGGATTTCGGGTTCCCATCTCAATACCCCATCTGAAATCCAAGTGTTGCACAAGCAGTTGGGGATGCTGACGCAAATGCTAGAGGCCGCAACATCTGGAAATGTCATCCGTGTTCAAGAGACCGTTGTAACGGGAGAACGGCTTCCCGATCGACGGATTTTAGTCGTAGATGACGATCGCGAATGGGTCACTCAACTCATGAATGAAGCCTATCGCTGGGGCATTCAAATGGTCAGGGCCGCTGACCCGAACCTAGCCATGAGCGCCATTGAACGAGCGTGCCCAGATGCGGTGATTTTAAATGCATCCATCAACATCGGTTCGACAATGGGTTCAACTCAGGTTTCAACGACGGCGATCGAGTTTTTGAAACACTTAATGTATCACTGTCCAAGAGTTCCGGTATGGGTCGTGACTGATGAAAGCGACAATGAATTACTAGCCGCCGATCGAATCGCTATTTCAACCCATCGGGGACAAGGATTTTTTAGGAAATCTATTCCGCTAGCAACGCTAATGGGACTGATTAATCAATCGCTGCTCAATGAAGCTCCTCATCATTCGGTTCCTGAAGCGAAGATTTTGTTGGTGGATGACGATCGGCTGATGCTGTCATTGCTGAAGGGGATTTTAGAGCCATGGGGAATGCAGGTGACGACCTGTAATGACCCCAGGCAGGCCCGAAAGATGCTGAGTGACGTCAAGCCAGATTTGATGGTGCTAGACTTTGAAATGCCGGAGATGAATGGCATTGAAGTGTGTGAGCAGACTCGAAATGATATGAATACTGCTACATTGCCGATTCTATTTCTTACGGCCCGCCGGGACGCCGATACGATGCAAAAAGTGTTTTCAGCAGGGGCCGATGACTACGTGAGTAAGCCCGTGATTGCGCCGGAACTGATGACTCGGATTTTTAATCGGCTGGAACGATCGCAGCTCTTCCGAGAACAATCGCAGCGAGACCTGCTGACTCAATGTTGGAACCAAGCCGGATCGCAAGAACGCTTTGAGTTACTGATTAAGGAATCACAACGACTTCATCAGCCCGCTTGTTTCGCTGTCATCGGGATTCAAAACCTACTATCGCTCACTCGAAAGCTCGGGTACCTAACGGGCGATCGGATCTTGACGGGGATAGCAGATACTCTACGCGCAACGCTTCCGACAGACAGCGCGATCGCTCGATGGGATAGTGGCGAATTTGTCATCCTGATGCCCGGAATGGACGCGCGATCGGGTCAGCAATTTCTAACGTCAACGATCGCGCAGGTTCAACACACGCTGAATCTTGAAAAAGAGATGCAGTTTAGTACTGGAGTCTCCCAAGTGACGGAAACCTGCAATACCTTAATGGCACTGTATGAAGGTATTGCAGTGTTGTAATTAAATTAGATGCGAAAGATATCCTAACCGCTCACATGAACAGACGGTCTCTTTTTCGGGTCGCTTTCGGCCCGCCGAAGAACTTCTCGCGTCACCACCGCCGTATCCCCTTCACCAAACAACAGATATCGCATCAAATACTGGACCGGATTGCCTTCGACCCAGCCGAAATAGGCGTGAGGAATCTTTCCAGTTTCGTTGCGAATATGCAAGAGGACAGCGGCGATCGCATTAGGAACCGCCGGACTCTGGACCCGAAGAACTCGGTAGCCGTCAATTTCAAAGCCGCGAACCATAATTTTTTCTTCAAATTCAGACGCATCGGATATCTTAACCTCTAAGAACAACACAGGAGACTGGGTTGGAATGGTATTGTTCTTGCGAATTTCTTGTTCTTTGTAAAAGTACTCATCCCTGTTGTCACCACGACTGCGATGGGCAATGAGCCGAATGGTATGTTGACTCTCAACAGCGATGAATTCAGCCGCCAACTCATCGACTTCAACGGCATCTGATCGGATTTCGGTCGATCGCCAAATCCGAGAGAAAAGCGACGTCAGAATAATCGCACCAATAAAGAAGGCCGAAATCTTCACCCCATCGGGGCGTTCAATGATGTTAACCACAGTTGTATAGAAGAACACTAATGTGATTAACCCAAACATCACGGTTCTCCGACGCGATCGGCGCTGGTAAGCCGCCAACGTTACGGCAAAGGCCGCCGAACTCATCAGCACCAACACGCCCGTCGCATAGGCTCCACCCTGAGTCTCTACGTCGGCTTTAAACAAGATCGTCACGCCAAATGCGATCGCAGTGTAGACCAGCACCAACGGACGGGTCGCCCTCGCCCAGTTTGGGGCCATCCCATAACGCGGCAAGTAGCGTGGCACAATGTTAAGCAGCCCCGCCATCGCAGATGCTCCGGCAAACCACAGAATTGAAATTGTACTGAGATCATAGACGGTCCCAAAGATATCCCCTAGGTACGTATGGGCTAAGTACGCAAGTGCGCGACCATTGGCAGGTCCACCGGGTTGAAATTTCGCTGGTTCAATCAAGAGTGTCGTCACAAAACTACTGGTAATCAAGAAGAAACTCATAATCAAAGCAGCCGAACTCAATAGCTTATGAGTATTGCGGATGCGTCCAGGAATATCATCTTCGCCATGGCCGCCCTGATCGCCCTTCACAAGTGGCATGACCGCAACCCCCGTCTCGAATCCCGATAAGCCTAAGGCCAATTTTGGAAAGAGCATCAAGGCCGTCCCCAAAATCATCCAAGGACTCCCGTGATTTGTGAACAGTGCCGTCTTCCAATTCTGAATAACAACTGGATTGCTAATGATGTGTTGAATACCAACACCGATCGTCACAAAGTTCAGTCCCAAATACGCAATCACGAGTACAACTGCCAGTCCGATCGCTTCGTGAAACCCGTTCAAAAAAACCGCTCCCAGCATACAAACTAGGAGCAATGTAATGGGCGTATTTTGATAATGGAAGACAGCAGGAATGAATGGATTTTCAACAATGTGCGCGGTGGCATCGGCGGCGGACAATGTAATGGTGATAATAAAATCAGTGGTCACAAATCCGAGTAGACAAAGCACAAATAGTTTGCCCTGCCACCACTTTAGCAACCGCTCCAACATCGAAATCGAGCCTTCACCATGGGGGCTAATAGCCGCCACTTTCCGGTAAATTGGCAGCGCCCCAAACAGGGTAAGCAACACCAAAATTAGGGTGGCGATCGGCGAGAGTGCCCCAGCGGCC
>JAYVVL010000190.1:0-1536 GCA_043787035.1 Synechococcales cyanobacterium | reverse complement strand
CCAAAACTAGGACTAATCTAAAATTCTGGACTAACTCATTTTTGAAACCTTTATCTAGTCTACATTTCAGCCTATTTTAAAACGTTGGACTTTTGCGTAGAAGACAAAAGTCCCGATAAATAGTCCAGAGTCTACGGGTTGCTTTCCTTGCTGTGTAAGGGTTTCAGCGTTTTGGGTCTGGACTAAGCCGATCGGCAAGGGGCTTGTGCCAGTACCTAAGATTTAGAGAGCGATCGGATCCAAAATAGGCAGTGCGGGAATAACAGGATGCCCCCTTCCCCGATCGGCATCATGCACCCATGGAATTTGACAAGAATTTAGACACCGCTAAAAGTTACCAGGGTTTCACCTGCTATCGAGATTTGGGACCAACGCGAACGCTGGAAGGTGCTTATCAAGTTTATAGGCATCAAAAAGGCATTAAAACAGTACCCGGCTTTTTTCGTGGATGGTGCCAGAAGGGGCAATGGGTAAACCGTGCCCATGCCTTCGATTTAGAGAGCGATCGGATCCGTCAAAGTGATTTATCATCGGAAGCTCGAAAAACCCACGAGCAGAGGATAGAACAGATCCGATCGACTGCTGAATCGCTAGCAATAACTCAGCTTGAGACTTCTCTAACAGTGGCCTTGCTGGTTCAGGATGCGGTCGAACGGCTTAAGGCGCGATGGGAATCTGGCGAGGGTGAGGATGTTCAGAACGCCAACCTATTGCTGATTCTTGCCAGTATCAAGAGCAAGGATTCAGCGACGGTTGAGAACTCCTTAAAGCTTGCCGATGAAGCGTTAGGGCTTGGTGACTTGCTCGATCGGCTTAAGAGTTGAGCACCGAAGGACAGCAAAAAGCCCCGATCATCCTAGGACGATCGGGGCTTTTTGCTCACTGTATCCAGGTCCGATCGGAAAACCATTGTTTCCCGATCGTGATTCCCTCTGGTGTTGGACCTCGCAAGGTCGCTGAAAACCTAGTATTTATCGACTTGTTATCGTTGTATTGGGTTTCGGTAATGAGACAGCTCACAACTCCAAAATTCTGGGATTTCAGATGTTGATGGAGTTCCTTAACCCTTGCGAGAAAGGCTCTACGGGCTTTCACTGCTGAATCTTTCGATTCAAACACGAACCCAAAGCGAAGAAGAGATTCAAGACGAACATTCCCCGTCACGGCCTGTAATCCCTCCTGAGTCGTTGGACCTGTAGACTTCTCCCAAGGTCTTGTCACCAAGATTGTTTGTTTGGCGATCGTCTTCTGGTGGTCACTGGCGGAGGCTCGTCCACCCTTACGCTGTGCTGATTTTGGGAAAGGCATATACTTATTAGTTTGGTCCTAAATAATTTGGGCATTTGTGCAAGACACTCGGCGCGTCAAGGTGCAAAATTGCACCTTTTGCAGGTGCGACTACTAAACGAGTGCGAGTGCTTTTTTCTTGGATTCCGAGATTGCGTCAGCTCTAATCTGGACCCAAGTTTGAGACGGGCAGTTCCATTTGTATAATCGATCGGTCGTTTTACTCCATAGCAAAATCCAGATCGCGCC
>JAYVVL010000189.1:0-1537 GCA_043787035.1 Synechococcales cyanobacterium | reverse complement strand
ACCTAATTTCAATCTAAATAACCCACAAATTGCCAACATAACCGTCCGATATCGGCGTGAATTTAACCGAAACTGATGACTCAATATCCGAAATACTTTTAAACGACACATCAGATGTTCAATGAAAATACGTTTTCCCGAAAGCACCTTATTTTCCTCGCGTTGTTCATCCGTTAATGCCTTCTTTTTCGACTTTTTGTGCGGGGTCGTCATCCGCTCCGCTCCGATATAAGCTTTGTCTCCCATACATTCCTGTTCAGGGTGCAAACGCGGTTGCTGTTCTCGAAACAAATTAATATCAGCCATCGGACCCTTAACTCCCGCGATCACATCTACTATTTCTAGCCCGTCTGACGTTCCTAGGATTTGGGTTTTCTGAGTATACTGCTTCTTTTTCCCAGAATACCAGTCTTTTTGAGTCTTTTGGTCTTGAGGGCGTTCACGGGATTGCTCAGTGCTATCCGTCAAAAGGACTTCACTGCGCAAAATCTCCTGAATCAGAAACCATAACTCTGGATCGTGGCCAAATTCCTCATATAAACTTGCGGGCAGGACTTGGCGGATCCAATTTAATCCCCAGTGAAAAGTTACATGGGCTTCGCTCCGAGACACCTCAAAAATCATGCCTGCAACCTCAAACGTTGGGTTGTGGCGTAGATAGAACAAACAGAGCGCCATGGACTCTTCTAGGCTCAATTTTGGCGGTCTTCCAGCACCTTTGGCATTGATACGGATTTTCGCAGCTTCTTGTTCGCTTTGGTGGGCATTTTGAGCTTTTTCCACTTGTGCTGTTAAACATTGGAAGGCGTCTAAACTCACTCCCAACATGACCAAGACCCGAGAAGGCTCATTATAGATATAATCAAGTAGATTTTTCATTGGATGGTAAGCAGCTAAAATACTGTTTTACCATCTTTTTTTGCCTTAATTTAATTTATGGATAGGTCTACTGTTCTATTATCTGCTCAACCGCTTCGATCGAAACACTCTGTCTCCTCTTCAGCTAAAATGGTAGATAGATGAGTTGAGCATTAGAACAAAATGATGTTAATCGAGCAATTGCAGCAATGACTCAGGCGGTCATAAATTTTGTTAATCGCGATCGTAGGTGCGCGATCCAATTCACACAGAGACTACGACAATGCCTTAATGGTCGCTTGACTTGCACCTCTTCATTTTAGCTTAGAGAGACGATCCTTGCTTCAGGGTCGATCGCCTGTCTAGAGGCAACTGGAGGAAGAGTCGATCGGTTGGTTTCGGTTACTTGGGAAATGGGCGATCGGGTATAACGTTCCCAATCACCCGCCGCAGATCACCTCAAATGCACCGTAGATTGCTTCTCAAAGGTCGGTGTGCATTGGGGTTGTTAGCTGGTGCTACGGTGAAGATAGTTCCATGAGTATTCTGATTGCCATTTCATCTACAGAGTTATCATTTACAAAGGCATCACCATAGTTCGAGAGAATCACAATTCCGGCTTGCTTTGCTTGGTCAAAACCTCAATGGTCGTCATCGAATAGGCCAAAGTCATGAGGAC
>JAYVVL010000188.1:0-4704 GCA_043787035.1 Synechococcales cyanobacterium | reverse complement strand
GATCTTCGGGTTTGAACACGCCAAACTCAGTGATGATTCCAGCGATCAAGTGCGCAGGCGTGACATCAAAGGCCGGATTGAAGTAGTCCACCCCGGCCATCGGGCAGATGACCGTTTCGCCGATTTGGTAGATTTCTGCTGGATCGCGTTCCTCGATTTCGATGTGAGTGCCGTCGTTCATCGTGAAATCGATCGTCGAGAGCGGGGCCGCAACATAGAATGGGACATTATGTGCTTGCGCCACTAGCGCCAAACTATAGGTTCCAATTTTGTTGGCGGCGTCTCCGTTGGCGGCGATGCGATCGGCTCCCACGACCACGACATCAATCAGCTTATGCTTCATACAGTGAGCCGCCATGTTGTCTGTGATAACCGTGACGGGAATGCCTTCTTGAACACATTCCCAAGACGTTAGCTTTGCACCCTGTAAGCGGGGGCGAGTTTCGTCGGCGTAGACTCGCTCTAAACGCCCTGCTGTCCAGGCCGATCGCACAACTCCGAGTGCAGTGCCATAGCCTGCGGTTGCGAGTGCCCCGGCGTTGCAATGGGTTAGCAAACGCAGTTTTTCAGGATGATTCGGGAGAACGGTGAGGCCGTGGTCCCCCATGGCTTTGCATGTTGCGAGATCGTCTTGGCAGATTTGGTGAGCGGCGAGCAAAAGATGATGGCGCACATCATCTAGGCTTCCGGACGTCTCACGGGCAGTTTTCATCATTCGATCGATCGCCCAAAAAAGATTGACAGCGGTGGGCCGGGTCGCTCGAAGCAGGGTGGCAATGTCATCTAATTTTGACAAAAACACCGTGCGATCGTCGGTCTTAATTTCTGTTGCGCCGAGGTAGATTCCATAGGCCGCTGCGACCCCAATGGCGGGAGCGCCTCGGACGATCATGGTCTGAATGGCCTGGGCCATGTCGATGGAGCAAGTAATTTCAACGTAGGTCAATTCAGCGGGAATTCGGGTTTGATCGATTAGGACCACCCGATCGTCTTTCCAGACGACGGGATAAACCGGGTTGCTTGTGAGGTTCGGGAGGGCCATAGACATTGACAGGTCCGGTGTGCTTTGGGGATGAACCCGATAGATGCAGTTGGAGTGCGATCGACGGTCCTAGTATTTTATCGGAGAATGGGTTGATCGATAGCTACTCTCGAATAGAGTTGAGATTCTAGAGATAGCTTGGGTCGTGATTTTAGGGAGTGACTTTGGGGGCCATCGAGCCGTTGAGAGTGAAAAAATGTCGAATATCCAGACAAAGGTCATGAAGAAACTTTGTAAAACCTTCGCATAAAAGTGTTTCCAAACTGTCAGAATGTAATATCATTGCGTTAGTTAAATGTTTGAATGAACGTACCGTAATCAACTGCTAGGGAAGACGAATCCGTCCATGAGTAAGAAAAAAAAAGTTGAACCCTTAACTGGTGAAGAACTCCTTCAGAAGGTAAAGGAAATGGAGTCCTACAGTAAGGACGAAAAAGCAAAAGCTTGCGGATATTTCACCCAGACCAAGAATGGTTTGGAACGAGTGAATATCATGAAGTTCCAAAATGCCTTGATCGATGCGGCGGATATTCTGCCGGTTGGCAAGACAGGCACTAGTCGGGGTGGACGCAGTGCGAGCTATCGCATCAGCGTGCAGTCTAACGGCAACCTTCTGATTGGGGCGGCCTACACGAAGCAGATGGAGCTTCACTCTGGGGATGAGTTTGAAATCACCCTAGGTCGGAAGCATATCAAATTGAAACAGATTGATGGCGAAGACGATTAGGCATCTAGTTTGAACCTGGGGATTCCATCGCTCGATCGAGTAATGACGGGTCAGTCACGGGTCACCTGCCAAAGAGTCAGAGCGGAGTCATGGACGATCGAGTATTCGATCCCAGACTCCGTTTTTTATTCAGCCCAATCCAATGACGGCTAGATTCACATAAGATTTAGCGACCTAGGAGGTCATGATGAATACCGATTTTTTGAGCCATATTGATTGGATGACCGTGCTGCCGGTTGGACTGGCAGGCGCTATTTTCTTGGGCGGAATGCTGATGATGTTTACAGGGATGTGGAAAGCACGTTAGCGTCGTATTTAGGATCTGGTTTGAGACCTAGATCTACATCTAGGTCTTGATTGAGGTCTGCTTTGAGGTAGGGCTTAAGAGATTCTTCGGCTTGATTTACGCTGAGGTTGCTAAGAATAAAGTCTTTGTCTAGTAGCCCTACAATTTTTTCTGGCAAGGCGCGATCGCAGACGGGAAGCTGTCGTAGTCCGCGTGTGGCCATCCGATCGATCGCATCGCTGACGAGTTCGTCGGTATAGGCATAGAGAATTTTTGGCGTGCTGATCGTGCTGATAGACTGCTGATGGAGTGTTTCGTCTTCGCTGGGACTCGCCTCCCAGCGGGCAATGGCGCGGTTGACGTCTTGGAGGGTGACAATGCCGATAATGGTGTGGTGCGAATCTTCAACAATTGCACTGTGGCTCGATCGATCGGCTAGCCGTGACCCGGCTTGGATGATGGACAAGGTATTTGCCACAATTAAGTAATGAGGCTGCATCACTGATTGCACGAGGAGTCGCTGCAAAAATAACTGCTTGGGGTCCGGGGCCGACGGCGCGGCGCTTACTTCCACTGTTGCGGGTTCGGGAACGACTTCTTTTTTGGGCTTAATTCGCTCTACGACCCACACACTCAACCCCACCGCCGCCATCAACGGCAGCACAATGCGATAGTCCCGCGTCAACTCAAACAGCAGTAAAATCGCCGTCAACGGAGCGCGAGTACTCGCGGCAAGGACGGCGGCCATTCCGACCATGGCATAGGCAGGGGGTCCGGCAATGCTATCGGCAAACATCGGCAAAAGCTTCGGCAGCAGCGATCCATAAGCCGCCCCCAACGTCGCCCCCAAAAATAACGCAGGCGCAAAGACGCCGCCCACCAGCCCGCTCCCCAGACAGAGCGCTGTCAGGAATAACTTACTGATCAGCAGCGCCAAGAGCAGCGGAAACGAAAACTGAACATCTCGCAGCACGGCTTCAATGGTTTCGTACCCAATGCCCAAAACTTGCGGGAGCTTCAGCGCCACCAGCCCTACGCACAGACCGCCCAACATTGGCTGCACTTCGCGGGGGATCTGAGTCAGCCACTCTACCGATGGAACTTGGCCCTGAAAGGCTTTCTGAAAGGTGGTGTTGAGCTGGGTATAAAGAATCGCCACTAAGCTCGCGCACAGCCCCAGGCCCAAATACAGCGGCAGCTCTAATGGACTCCGCACTTCATAAATGGGCAGATCAAATGCGGGTTTTGCGCCGAGTCCAATTTGGGCAATCAGCGATGACACGACAGCAGACAGCAGCACCACACTGGCGCTCGACGTCGCAAACGTTGTTCCGAGCACAATCTCTAGCGCAAAAAACACCCCGGCGATCGGCGCATTGAAACCTGCTGCAATGCCCGCTGCTGCCCCCGCCCCCAAAAGAAGCCGCTGCCTCTCTGGAGAGACTCGCAGCGCCTGCCCTAGCAATAGTCCTAAGTTTGCGCCGATCTCGACGCTTGGACCTTCAGGTCCAAGGGAGGCACCGGATCCAAGAGAAATCGCAGCGGCCACCATTTTGGTCACCGGACGCGTGACGGAGATTTCCTGAGCGTTTTGAACCGCTGTCACCAGTGCGGAGAGGCCCGGTCCAAACTCCTTCCACCGCCACCGCATAGCCCCGATAATCACGCCGCCCAGCAGGGGCATCAGCGCAAGAGTCCAGGTCCCCGCCCGCGAAACCACACCAATCAAGTCGGCATAGAATAAGTGATGAACTAGATCAATGAGGTAGCGAAACGTAACGACCCCCATCCCGGCCCCGGTCCCAACCACAACGGCTAGGATCAGTACAATAGTCTCCGGAGATAGCTGAAAGCCGCCGAACAAACGAGAAAAACGGACCCAAAATGTCGGGTTAGCGTGCGGAGTGTTGCTAGTGTCCACCGTCATAACCCATATCTAGGTAAGGTATTAGTCTATATTGTCAGTGATGCCATGGTGCATTGCAAATTGAGGGTTGTATATTTAGGCGGCGCTTGTTTTGGACAAGCTCCCTTAGAAGGGTTGTTTGGTCTGTTCCCTAGGGTGTTTTTGGTATGACGACGATCGCGCAGGCTAATCGGATTTTGAGTTATTGGTTTGATTTGGGATGGGAGGACGATCCTAAGCTGCGATCGGAGGAATGGTTTGGGGGAGACACGAATTTTGATGCGGCGATTCGGGAGCGATTTGTCGGGTTGCACAATCAAGCGATGAACAATCAAATGCTGTCGTGGTATGAGCAGCCCAACACCTGCTTAGCCTTAGCGGTTTTGCTGGCGCAGTTTCCTCGAAGTATGTACCGCGAGACACCCGCGTCGTTCGTTAGTGATGGAATGGCGTTGATGGCAGCCGATCATGCGTTGAATTTGGATTTTGATCAGGAGTTTCATCCGATTCCTCGGTTATCGTTTTATTTTCCGTTTGAGTACAGTGAGGACCGGGGGAACCAGGCGATCGCCGTCGAAAAAATGAGTCAATACAAGGACGATCCAGCGTTGGGCCAGTTTTACATCGATGCAGTGCGCCACAAAGGCGTGATCGATCGCTTTGGTCGGTTTCCCGATCGCAATGTGATTTTGGGTCGGGTGAGTACGCCAGACGAGTTGAAGTTTTTGGCGCAACCTGGATGG
>JAYVVL010000187.1:0-12846 GCA_043787035.1 Synechococcales cyanobacterium | reverse complement strand
AGAGTCCGGCGATGACGCCGAGATCCCAAGCGAAGTAAGCCAGTGAACGAAACGTCGAGGGTTGAAAACATTCTTCGGGAATCGCGTTGCGGACATCTGCTAGAGTAAAAGGCAGATCGCGCGATCGCGTCTCGGAAGTAGAAGATACAGTTTGCACGTAGAACCAAAATAATGATCACAACATTGTGTATGTTACCGTTTATGAAAGATGATTGTTATCGATCGATGATTTAATTCCACCTATTTTTTGGGCCATAGGAGGACCAGTGCATGTTTCGGGTGAAAACAAAGGGATTTGACCAAGAATACGATCGTTGGACGGATGCTCTAGACCAAGCCAACAGTCTTATCCCCGCGTGCAAGGGGCTGTTCGGGGAGGTGCGAATTTTGGAAAAAGGGGAACTCGTGTGGACCTACACCCGCAGTCATAAATACCCCATGTACATCGGAGCCGGAGTCTACGATCGGCTTGCCCGACGGTTTGTATTGGAAAACACGGTGGAACCGGACCTGGATCCTGGACTTGGATTCGACCTAGATTCGGATGAGAGTCTTGAAGGGTAAGGGACGATCAAAATCCATTTCTTAGGCAACCTTAAAAGACGCTCGATCGATGAATGCCATCGGTGATGGGAGTGCAAATTTGTCTTCGATCGCATCCTCAATTAATAACTCCAGCACTTCCTGAGCATGACTCAACGCCTCCTCGTAGCTGTCACCATGAGTCACAGGCTGCATCACCCGTCCGATGAACTCCGGTAAAAAACCACAAAACAACGATCGTCATCAGACCATTGAATAACCACAGTATGGGGAGATTTCATGACTTGTCCTCCTAGGAACGATCGTTGTTCATCTTTTCAAGCATTGCTAAAGCCTCATAGACTTGCGCCTCCAAGTAGGGTTTTGCATCACTGCCATCTTTTCCGGCAATAATAATCTTCTGTGAAAGTAGTTCATGCTTCCATTTTTCATGGTTGCCCTTAGCTGGCTTATTCGTAAATCCCGCCTTCCGCAAAGCCGCCTTTAACTCCCGAATTTTCTTCGGCTTCACCTCAACTCCGATCCAATAACCCTTACCATAAACGATCGATCATCCCGCAAGAAAAAGTGATCGCTCAGCATTGGATGGCGTGCGATCGGACTTTGTCAAAGGGCGTTGATTTTTTGATCTACAATAAAACTCACTCTCCTTATTTCAGGACGCCTTGCCCGTGACCGTTTTTGACACGTTTCAGTCGCTCAACCGATCGATTTTTCGCACCGTCCTTCCCAATGGCATTGTGCTGATTGTCACCCCCAACCCCGCTGCAGACATTGTGTCGGTTCGGATGTTTCTGCGCGGCGGACAGCGATCGGAGCCGTCAGGCCAAGAAGGCGTTTCGCATCTAGTGGCTTCGCTGCTGACCAAAGGGACCACAACGCGATCGTCTCTGGACATCGCCACTATTGCCGAATCCATCGGCGCAAGCCTTGGGACAGACTCCGCCTCTGACCACTTCCAAATCACCACCAAAAGCGTATCGTCTGATTTTCCAACGGTACTAGAACTCGCTGGGGACGTCATGCGATCGCCCAGTTTCCCCGACGCCGAAATTAATCTAGAACGCAAACAAACGCTTCAAGCCATCAAATCCCAGCAAGAGCAACCCTTCAGCGTGGCCATGAGCCATCTCCGCAGTGCTTTCTACGGACGTCATCCTTACGCAGACTCTGGTCTCGGAACCCTTGAAAGCATCTCTGCACTAACCCATGACGATCTCGTTGCCTACCATACCGCCACCTTCCGTCCCGACAACCTGATCATTAGCATCGCCGGACGCATCACCCCCGAAGACGCAAGCCACCAAGTCTTGACCGTCTTCAGCGACTGGAAATCACCCTCTGAATCTTGGACCATTCCAGCGTTGCCCACGGTTTCTTACCATCCACAGCGCATCCTCAGCAAACAAGCCACCGCCCAATCGATCGTCATGGTCGGCCACCTAGCCCCACCCATCTCTCCCGAAGACCCCACAAATACCGACTACGCTGCCCTCAAACTAATCAATACCTATCTTGGCAGTGGCCTATCAAGTCGGCTCTTTGTCGAACTGCGCGAAAAACGGGGCCTCGCCTACGAAGTATCCGCCTTTTATCCCATGCGCCTCGACACCTCCCACTTCGTCGCCTACATGGGCACCGCCCCCGAAAACACCCAAACCGCCCTAGACGGATTAACCCATGAACTCGATCGCCTCACGCGCACCCCTCTGACAACCAAGGAACTTCAGGTATCCAAAGACAAACTCCTCGGCCAATACGCCCTCAGCAAACAAACCAACGCCCAACTCGCCCAAACCTTCGGCTGGTACGAAATGTTGGGCCTAGGGCTAAGCTACGATCGAACGCTTCAGCAAGACGTCCGAGATCTAAGGTCTGACCAACTACAAGACGTCGCCGATCGGACCTTTAAGCAACCTTATGTGTCAATTTTAGGTCCTGAAGAAGTCCTCGCTAAACTGGGATAATGCTTAGGTTAATTACTTAGATTAATACTGCGCGATCGAGTGATCGACCTGAATGGAATAAGCATCAATTCCGCCCGAGATATTTTTGACATTGGTAAACCCTTGGGACATCAGCCAATGACACATTTGGGCCGATCGCATTCCATGATGACAGAGCACTAAGGTCTCAGCCTCACGTTCCAGCCGCGTGTGAATATTGGTTTGCCAGAATTCATACTCACTCAGCGGCACATTTAGAAAGCCTTCGATCGAGGCTATTTCCAACTCCCCCACCTCTCGCACATCCACCAACTGCAACCCGTCACCGCCAGCCGCTATCTTTGCCGCCAACTCTTTCACCGTAATCTCGACCAGTACATCGCTCATCACTACCTCTCTAAACGACTAAATTTTCATCGTAACGACTCAGCCTTAAAATATTAAGTTAATTTTCCAAAAATATTCGCAGCATCAGGAGAACTCATGCGACGACAAATGACTTCGGAATGCAAGCGATAATCGATGGTCTACGACTTACAGTCATTCGCCATCATAGCGCTGACGCATTTCTTCTAAGGTGAGAAGGTTAGTGGTCATAATTTTAGCGGATTGAGGGTTGTGAAGCGCAAACTGTGAGGCGAGGGAAGTTTGGATAATGGCTTGCGGAGTGACGCCAAGACGATCGGCTTCTCGATCGATTAGCTCGATCATCCAAATGGGGAGGTTGATGCTGACGATCGCTTGTCCGACGAGTGGGCGTTTGACTTGGGAGAGATCGAGAAGATGCGTAATATCTTCTCCGTCGTCAAACTTTTGATCAAATTCTTGAACTTTCATAGAGATTAACCTCTTCTGTACAGGATCTACGGACGGAGATAAATAAATAAGAGCCGTTGGCGCAGCGCACGAAACATTAAGCTAAAACTCCTGTTTGAGTCGGTATCCTACTCCATAGACCGTTTCAATCGACTGCGTAGGGGCACCCACTGACTTGAGCTTTTGCCGAATACCACAAATGTGAGTTTTGACATTGAGCAATTTCTTTGTCATCTTCAATTACCAGAATCTTCATCGATCGTTGGTTTAATCTTGGCTATCAAAAATCGCGATCTCATCACTTACATTTATGAATATTATCACCGTTGGATGCGATCGCATCTTTTGCTCCCTAGATCGAGTAATTGTGATTAACTGCGACAGTAATATTACTACTTGGATAATATCTTCAGAAAATCAGTTTCACATTAAAATTGACTGATAATGAGGTTTAGATTTTGCTAACTGCTCTCCGACGACTACCGCCCAATGTTTGGTTGATTGGTGTGATTAGCCTGCTCAACGATACAGCCAGCGATCTACTGTATCCGCTCATCCCTTTGTATCTATCCTCGGTTTTGATGTCTGGGCCGAAAGCTTTGGGGCTAATTGAAGGGGCTGCTGAAGCGACTAGTAGTATTTTGAAGCTAGTATCGGGAGTATTGGTAGATAAAACTCATCGTATCAAGCCTTGGATTGTCTGGGGCTATGGTTTAGCAGGTTTTAGTCGTCCGCTGATAGCAATCGCGACTAGTTGGGTAGGAGTGTTGGGAATTAGAATACTCGACAGGGTTGGTAAAGGATTACGAAGTTCTCCCCGTGACGCACTGCTAGCCGCTAGCGTCCCTCCAGAGCGTCGGGGTTTGGCGTTTGGATTACATCGATCAATGGACAATGCTGGTGCGGTGTTAGGGCCAATTTTAGCCGCTATACTGCTGGGCTACGGATTTAAAGTTCGGGAGTTATTTGTCATTTCGATCGTCCCAGCTATCCTTTGTCTGGGGATGTCACTCCTAATTAGGGAACCTAAAAATACACTAACTACTACCCCTCGCAAGAGCGATTTTAGTTGGAATCTTCAGGGGTTGCCAACCCATTTTAAATGCTATCTCCTAGCTGTAGTAGTCTTCAATTTGGGTAACTCTTCCAATATGTTCTTATTGCTCCGCGCTCGGGAATTGGGTTTGCCAGAAGCTCAAGTCCCTCTAGCTTGGGCGACTATTTCAGCGATTGCCATGTTATTTGGCACACCACTATCCGCACTATCTGACAGATTTGGGCGAATTCGATCGATCGCCGCTGGTTGGTTAGCTTATGGGTTATTCTATCTCTGCTTGGGATTTTTATCACCTGGAAACTCAGTCTTACTCTTTGGGTTGTTTGCCTTCTACGGTCTATTTCTGGCAGCTACCGAAGGAGTCGAAAAAGCACTAGTAGCCGATTTAGCCCCATCAGCAATGTTGGGTACAGCCTATGGTTGGTTCAATCTAGCCAGCGGAATCGTGTTGCTACCTGCTTCGCTCTTGTTCGGGTGGTTTTATGAAACTGCTGGAGCTACAGTTGCTTTTGGATTTTCAGCAGGTTGCGCTCTGGTATCAACTGCTCTGTTGTTTAGGGTTAAGTCAAACGCAGATTAGACCAAATCGGCTAGCCGTTTATCAACATCATCACCTAAATCCCCAGCTTGAACTTCAATCACACCGCGAAACATATTCATACCGCAGGAAAACTCATGACGACCCGGCTGATCAGGCATGAATTCGATCGGGGGTGATTTGATTTAGGATAAGCCTTTGAGCAATGCGAAAGTCAGGAATCCGCACTTCTTCTAGGCAATTGCTGGGGTCTCGGCGATCGAAGTTTAATCGCACTAGTTGCCCTGCTTGCACCACGATATTACTAGGTTCATAGCCATCATTGACTGTGACAGTTACAGCTTGAATTCCTCCTTTGAGCCGTGACTTGACGCGATTTGGGTTTGGCCAGCAAGAACCACCAAAGTTCCAAACCCATTAGTCCCAGCCCACCGATCGTCTCTTCATTCACCTGCATTGAATCATAGGACACAACCAATCGCCTTGTATCTCCAGTGACCGAAGCCTACCCAACGCCCTTCAGACGTTCTAACTTACCCTCAACTCTCATCTTACAACTCGTGCAATCCATGCCACCGATCTGCATTTGCTGAACTCTTAATGAAGATTGTTGAGACATTGTATTTTCACAACATGTAAGTACAGGATCTAATTATAGTGCAGATACTGTTTATGCCTGAAATATTTATTTTGAGAACCAATGATACCCATTTTTAAATTCAACTGTTATTGCCAAGCATCATAGATTTCCGAATTCATACGATCGAGTTTACGGCTAAAATCAAATCTAATGTTGTTCAAGTGGGTGAAAGTGATAATGGCTATGCTGGCTGATCAATTGATCGTTGGGGTCGAGACTTAACTCATCATGCCTATGTTGATGCTCGTCACTGTGATGATGCGAATGTTCGTGCCATTGTCCACAATTTTCAGCGGGGAATAAGCCTATGACAATTCCTAAAATAACGATCGCACAGACTCCGATCGCTCCACTAAAAGCGAAGTACTGCTGTGGATATAGGTGCTGTGAAAGCCCTGCGATCGGATAAGCAATTACCCACCACAGATGACTCCAAGCAAAGTGTGCGCCGTAAACTCGCCCTTGTAGTTCTACCGAAATGCGATCGGCGATCAGGGTTTGAGTCGATAAATCCACGATCGATTGCCCCATTCCAGCGATCGCCCATAATGCCATCAATCCACCCAGATTGGCCAGATTGGCAGGAAGTACAGCGAGGGTAATAATAAGACTACCAAGGGCAAGATATTTGAGCCGATTCTGAGGTGTGGCATATCGACCCAATGCCCCTGCGGCCAAGGTTGCTCCCACCCCAAATGCGCCCATTACCCAGCCATATTCCGGTTTACCCAAATGCAAGGCACCTTGGACATAACTCACGGTATTAACCAAAACCTGGGCACCTGCTAAAGCTGCCACTAATTGAAACAGTAGGGCATAGCGCATCGGGCGATCGCGCCATAGACAAAAGCTACCCGTCGAGATTTCTTGCCAAACTTTTTGGGGTGTTGCTAGAGAGCTTTTCACCTTAACGTTCAACTGTCCAGGAATTGAAAAAACAAACAGTGAAGCCATCAAAAACGTGATCGCATCCAGAAAGAATACTTGCCGCACCCCCACAAAAGCAGCCACTATCCCCGCCAATCCTGGCCCCAGCACCCCGAGAAATTGATAGGTCGTGCCTGAAAGCGCGATCGCGCGTTGATAGTCCGCTTTACCTGTAACTAGCGGTAATGTGGCCTTGTAGGTCGGTGAAAATATGCCGTTAAATACATTCAATCCGAAGACGATCGCGAGTAGCTGCCAAGATTGCTGCACGAACGGGAGAAGGCTGGTTAATCCCATGCGAATGAGATGGGTAGTAATCAGAATGGTTTTGCGATCGTATCGGTCTGCTAATAGTCCAGCCCAAGGCGAAATTAGAACGAAAGCACTAACGCGCAAAGTAAATGCAGTTGCCAAAAGTTGACCCGCTGCGTTTCCGGCCAAGTCATAGGCAAGCAACGCTAATCCAACCCAGGTTAATGCATCACCAAGAAGGTTGATAGTTTGGGCGGCGTATAGTGTCATGAAAGGGCGATTTCGCCATAGCGATCGATTCATATAATTGTGATGTAAAAAATAGTAATGTTCAAGCAATAGTAAGCCCAGAAGGAATTGATTTTCAGTCCCGACATCAGGCTGACTTGATCACAACCATAGTTGGGCAGTCGTTACTTGCGCAGCAATCTCAGACCGCTCAAGATTACAATTACAGTCGATCCCTCATGTCCAATCACACCGATCGGCAGCGTCATACCGCCCGTAAAATTTGCAATCAATAGCAGTACGATAAAACTCAGCGCAAACCCGATATTTTGTTTGACAATCTGCTGCGATCGACGTCCTAAAGTAATAGCAATGATGAGTTGTTCTAGCCGATCGGCCATCAAAATAATATCGGCAGTTTCCAATGCCACATCGCTGCCAGTTGTCCCCATAGCAATCCCCACAGTGGCTTGGGCCAGTGCTGGTGCGTCATTAATGCCGTCCCCGACCATGGCCACGGTTTGATATTGGCGTTGCAGCGATCGAATCACATCGACTTTATCTTCTGGTAATAATTCTGCATAGACTTTGGTAATTCCTAGTTCCGCAGCGATGCTCTGGCCCGTGCGATCGTTATCTCCAGTTAACATAACGATTTCTTGGATACCCATTCGCTTCAGTCGGGCGATCGTGGACGCGGCTTCTGGGCGTACTGTATCAGCAACGGCAATTACCCCCAGCGGCTTTCCCTCGTAGGCGACCCATACGATGGTTTTACCTGTTTCTTCTAATTGCTGGGCGGATGAAATGAGCACCTCTGACCAACCGCCAACCGCTGCCCAAACAAACGCGGCTTTACCCACGATCGCCAATTCCTGACCGACCATTCCAGTCACGCCCTGTCCTGGATAGGATTGCACATTCGTCACAGGTGGACATTCCAGTTGCTGCTCTTGGGCAAATCGGACGATTGCATTGCCGATCGGATGTTCTGACAGACTTTCTAAAGCGGCGGCAATTTGCAGCAAGGGCGGCTCCACTGGGTCTACTGCAATCATTTGTACAACCTGTGGTTTTCCGGTGGTGAGGGTGCCTGTTTTATCAAAGGCGATCGCCTTAACGCGGCCAATTAACTCTAACTGAGCGCCATTTTTAAATAAGATTCCTTGCTTTGCGCCGTGGGCAATGCCGGATAGTAACGTGGGCATAATCGCGGCCATCAAAGCACAAGGCGAGGCGACAACGAGAAAAATCAACGCTCGGTAAATCGTGGTTTCCCAAGACCAATTCCAGACCAATGGCGGCAATAGCAGCAATAGTAAGCTCACAATCACGATCGCTTTTGCATAACCACGTTCAAATCGCTCGATAAATCGCTGTGAAGGCGGTGTCTCGTTTTGCGCTTGTTCAACTAAGCGAATCACCCGCTGAATCAAGCTGCTTTCCGGTGGCTGGTGAATTTTTAGCCGGAATGCACCATTGCCATTGATTGTTCCGGCAAAGACAGGATCGCCGATCGTTTTCTCCACTGGCATCGATTCGCCCGTAATCGATGCTTGATTCAAAGTACTAAAGCCCTCGACAATCAAGCCATCAGTCGGCACCAATTCACCCGGCTTGACAATGACTTCATCGCCGATTTGCAAATCTGCGATCGAGACCGATCGGGCTTGGCCATTTTGCCAAACTGTGGCGCTGTCCGACGTGAGGTTCATGAGGCCGCGAATGCTGCGTTCTGTACGCTGCATTGCATACCCTTCCAAGGCTCCGCTAACGGCGAAGATCAAAATCAGCAGCGCTCCATCCACAACAAAGGCATATTCTCGTCGCCACAGGCCCAAACCCGCCGCTCCTAAAGCTGCCACAATCATTAATAGGTCAACATCTAATTCCCGATCGACGAACAATGTGGTTAAACCTTCGCGAGTACTTTGATAGCCGCCAATCACATAAGCGCACAGCAGCAATAGTAGCGCCAATCCTAGCCAGCCTGATTGCAGAGTCAGCCAGCCAAAAAAGACAAGCACACCACAGACTAGCGCCGCAATCGTGTCAGGATGCGCCTGGAGCTTGGTGAATAATCTTGGTGGGGTCAGCCAATAGAGTGGTTTGAGTGAAGACATCGGATAATAGCAAGGGAACAGTTCAATTACTCTAAACCTTGACATCAATGTTAAGGTCAAGGTTTTTGGTTAGACTAAGGCAATGGAAACCACCGACTTAACTATTAAAGAACTAACAATTGCCGTTGGCGGTGGAATTACACCGCGTATGGTGCGTCATTATCATGTGATTGGACTCTTGCCTCAGCCCGCTCGATCGACGAGTAACTATCGCCTGTATGGCCAACGATCGGTTCAGCAGTTAAAGCAAATTGTGGCGCTAAAACAGCAAGGGTTTCAACTTTCCCATATTCAGCAACTTCTCAAAAACAACTCGGACGACGAGCCAAAATTAATGGCGCAGTTGCAACAACAGTATTATAGGATCATTCAACAATTAACGCGCCTGCGGCATACAGCCACCGCCCTAGAGGGGATTCTGGGCCGCGATCGCCATGGTCAAATGGTTCAAGCCGAGGTCTTAGCTGAATTAAGACTGCTGGATGTGGATACTCAAGATGGCGACTTAGAAAAACTCTGGCATCGTCTTGATGCGGAAACAACAGCCTATCCAGAAGTATTTGAAGAATCGTTACAGCGTTTGTTACCTAATCTTTCCGATCGTTCTGAGTTGGAAGTTGATTTGTTATCAAAGCTGGTTTTGGCCTGTGGTGATGTGAGTTTAGTCCAATTTGTACGGCGGAGTCAGGATGCAATTGCCGTCGCTCGGACTAGGCTAAGAGCCGGATGTAAGATTGTAGGCGATGTCCGATCGGTGGTGGCTGCTTTAGACCAAACCCGGCTGTCGCATCTAAACTGTCAAGTTGAAACGTTAATCAATGATTTACATATTAGTAGTGCCGCTGAAGCGGAGCAAGCCTTTTGGCAGAGCCAGCAATGGCACGATCGCTTGCTCCGTCTGCCGAAGGACTGTGTGTTGGTGATTGGGTATGCACCTTCGGTTTTAATGTCGGCATGTGCATTGATTGAACAAGGTCAGATTCAGCCAGCCTTGGTGATTGGGATGCCGATCGGCTTTAGTCATGCGCCTGCGGCAAAGCGGCAACTGATGCGCTCCGGTATTCCCTACATCACGATCGAGGGGACCTTAGGAGGCGGACTGTTGGCCGCTGTCGCATTGAACGCCCTCGCCGAATCCCTGATTGAGCAACCTGATTGTCATTGTCATTTGACGACATGAGGCAGTAGATTGCCAGCTTGAACTTCAATCACACCGCGAAACATATTCATACCGCAGGAAAACTCATGACGACCCGGCTGATCAGGCATGAATTCGATCGGGGTGATTTGATTTAGGGTAAGCTTTTGGGCAATGCGAAAGTCAGGAATCCGCACTTCTTCTAGGCAATTACTGGGGTCGCGGCGATCGAAGTTTAATCGAACTAGTTGCCCTGCTTGCACCACGATATTACTAGGTTCATAGCCGCCATTGACTGTGACAGTTACAGCTTGAATTCCTCCTTGAGCTGTGACTTGACGCGATTTGGGTTTGGCCAGCAAGAACCACCAGAGTTCCAAACCAATGAGTCCCAGCCCACCGAGGGTGACGATTGCTTTGT
Source organism: Synechococcales cyanobacterium (assembly GCA_043787035.1). Classification (GTDB taxonomy): domain Bacteria; phylum Cyanobacteriota; class Cyanobacteriia; order Leptolyngbyales; family Leptolyngbyaceae; genus JAAFJU01. The sequence goes on along the minus strand of JAYVVL010000187.1, from coordinate 2,217 downwards.
TGATGAATGGCTGCTCGATCGGTTGAAACTGCCCCGACTGCCCAACAGGATGGGACATTGAATCCATGGAAGGATTAGGAACATCCGCCGCGATCGAGCCGGAGATTGCCCCAAGTAGAAACCCAAAACCCGCCAATGTGCCCCAAAAAATTGCTTTACGCATTGTGAATGTCCTCTTTAAGCTTGCGGTGTTGGCTTGAAGTTTTTCAGCCGTAGGGCATTGGTGACGACTGACACCGAACTCAATGCCATTGCCGCTCCGGCAATCATCGGGTTGAGCAGCCATCCGAAGATGGGATAGAGAATCCCTGCTGCGATCGGAATTCCTAACACATTATAGATGAAGGCAAAAAATAGATTTTGTTGAATGTTGCGCATTGTGGCGTGGGAAAGCTGAATCGCAGTGACAATGCCATTCAAGTCGCCGGAAATCAGGGTGATATCGCTGGCGGCGATCGCTACATCCGTGCCCGTTCCGATCGCGAAGCCCACATCGGCTTGGGCTAACGCCGGAGCATCATTAATCCCATCTCCCACCATTGCCACCCGTTTGCCTTCGGCTTGGATAGCTTGAATTTGAGCAACTTTTTGATCCGGGCGAACTTCGGCCATGACGCGCTGAATACCGACCTCACGGGCAATGACATCTGCCGTGCGGTGGTTATCGCCCGTTAACATCACAACTTCTAAGCCTAATTTTTGCAGCGATCGGATGGCATTGACGGAGGAAAGTTTAACCGCATCCGCAATGGCCATGATCGCCATGGTTTGACCGTCTACTGCTAGCCAGACGACGGTTTTCCCAGCATTCTCTAGTTGTTCTCGCTGGGGTTGCAGCGCGTTTGTTGCAATGCCTAATTCGTTCATCCAACGCTGGGTGCCAATCTGGACGAGCTGATTCGAGACGATGCCTTGAACGCCGCTGCCCGCGATCGCAACAAAATCACGGCAATCGATCGGTGTGGCTCCCTGTATCTGGGCGTACTGTACAGCGGCCTCAGCTAGGGGATGTTCGGAACTACGCTCAACGGCAGCGACTAGGCTTAGGAGTTTCAGATCGGGTCGATCGGCACCGCTGAGCGTGACAAAATCAGTCACCGTTGGTTTTCCTTCCGTAATCGTACCTGTCTTATCCAGCACTATGGTTTGGAGTTTGTGGGCTTGCTCCAAACTGGCCGCATCTTTAATTAGAATCCCGTGCTCCGCACCTTTCCCCGTACCGACCATAATGGAGGTCGGCGTAGCCAGCCCCAGCGCACAAGGGCAAGCGACAATCAGCACACCAACGGTGGTAATTAACGCTAGAGTCGGGTTGCCCATCAAGTCATACCAAAGGATAAAGGTGGCGATCGCGATCGCAATAACCACAGGCACAAACCATCCTGTTACCTGATCGGCTAGGCGTTGAATCGGAGCTTTAGAACCCTGGGCTTGCTGCACTAGTTTGACGATTTGGGCCAGGAAAGTATCTTTGCCGATGCGGGTGGCCTGAAATTTGAAACTGCCCGTTTTGTTGATCGTCGCACCAATGACTTCATCACCCACCTGCTTTTTCACAGGCAGACTTTCGCCCGTCACCATGGCTTCATCGATCGTCGAGTGCCCCTCAACAATTTTGCCATCGACCGGAATCTTCTCACCGGGCCGCACCAGAATGATGTCGTTGAGCATTACGTCAGCGATCGGAATATCAGTTTCACGGCCATCGCGCATCACCCGTGCGGTTTTAGACTGTAGACCAATGAGTTTACGAATGGCCTCTGAGGTTTGGCCTTTAGCATTATTTTCGAGTAAGCGCCCCAACAGAATCAAGGTGATAATCACCACAACGGCTTCGTAGTAGACATCGGGAGCAATGCCTTGGGTCGTGAACCAACGAGGAAATACCGTGGGGAATAACGAGTAGGTATAAGCGCTGCCTGTGCCGATCGCGACGAGCGTATCCATCGTGGCTGTATGGCGTTTGACGGCTTTCCAGGCATTAATAAAGAAGGTGCTACCTGCCCAAACTAAGACTGGTGTGGTTAAGACAAGTTGGAGCCAGGGATCATGCAACCACATCGGAATAAAGGCGATCGGCAATCCGGTCATAGCCGAGAACGAACCCATCACCAGAATGATACTGACAATGGCGCCAAACCAAATTTTACGCAATAGTTGACGGCTCTCACGTCGTTGTTCTCTACGATCGGCATCATCCGTGGGCGCAAGCACATC
>JAYVVL010000186.1:0-1546 GCA_043787035.1 Synechococcales cyanobacterium | reverse complement strand
CATGTAGAAGACTCCCTCGCATCCAGCGTCGTAGCGCTCGTTAGCCAGGGCGATCGATTGCTTCTGTAGGGCGTGGTTTTGTTGCTTGGTTTCGAGTTGAGCCTGTAGCGGGTCTGGATTGAATGCACCTCGACTGATGCCGATGCCAACGCCGCCGATGATGGCGATCGCACTAATGATGCCGATCGCCGTTCCTTTTGGGTCATCGGCTAGCTGTTCAATGAAGAGATTCATCATGGGGTTTTGACCTGTAGCGCGGTTTGGATACGGCTTGGGATTTGGAAGTACGCCCCGATCGCCAGTCCTAGCCATAGGAGCAGGGTGAAGGTGATTAGGCGGCGGATATATGGGGACATGGGTTAGACCTCGACGGCGGACGGTAGAAGGTTGATAGTCTCCGGTGCGTCCCCTGAGTCGAAAAAACGTAAATCGATCGCTCCAATCTTTTGCCGTGCCAATTGGTACGAATGGGTCAGACCTTGCTCGACGATCAAGGCGGCGCGGGTGGCGAACTCTTCAGACAGGATATCGATCTGAGTTTGGAGATCGTCTAGTTCCTTTTGCTGTCTGAGTTTGGCGGATTGTAGGATGCTCGACGGCGCTTGCAGTAATGGGGCGATCGCCGGGTCATTGGCCAGGTCTTCACTCACGTCAGACGCGATCGGTTCGTGTGCAGATTGCTCTAACTTTCGTTTTTGGTCTGGGGTGAGTTTGCTCATTTCGTCTCCTTCATTCGTTGGTGAAAGGCGGCTTTGGCTTTGGGCGATCGGCGCGGGAATTCCATGTAAGTTTTTGCCCATTCACGAATCCAAAACGATTCAGACTCGCTATAGACCTGCTTTAAGGGCAGTAAGCAGACTTCAGTAATCCAGTATCGGAAGGTCGATGAAGGAACAATCCGACCGACGATCGCGCTCACCTCACTCCAAAGGTCCGGGTATTCGGTGTTCATTGTGGCTGTTGTGCGATTTGTGCAGATTAATGGCACAATAGCATAGAATTCTATGTTGTTAGCAGTCAGGAAAATGTCAAAACATAATAATACTGAGTCATCAGCTATGATATTTTCATCAGAAGCGGGTCAAGACATGGCGGATATCACAAAGCGAACTACTATCGTTCTTCCTAGAGCGATCTATGAGGCTCTTGAGCATTGGGCTGAGTCCGAAGGACGGGCTACAGCAAATCTTGCGGCGTTCATGGTCGAACAATCAGTAAGAGCCAGATTTCCAGAGCAATTCCCGCCCAGAATCAGACTTGACCGAACAGGTGAAGACCTTAAAGTAGTAGCCAAGTAAGGAGCGATCGCATGAAAACCAGAGCAACCATGGGCGCGATCGTCTTGTTTCTGTCGATGGCGTCCCCTTCGGCGGCGGCGCGACTAGCGGGGCGTATCATCAACACCGGGGACGGCGATACTCTGAGAGCCAATCTAAACGGGAAACCAACAACAATCCGTCTGGGCTGCATTGATGCCCCAGAAAAAAAGCAACAGTATGGCGCAACATCAGCGGCGCGACTAGCGGAGCTATTGCCACGGGGCACA
>JAYVVL010000185.1:0-4729 GCA_043787035.1 Synechococcales cyanobacterium | reverse complement strand
GAAAATGGTGCAGCAATCACGCGATCGGACTTCCTGAATCGCGCGAAAAACGATCGGCAGTCTGCTTATTTAAGAGATCATCGCGATGAAATTTGGGATGACCTCCAGGGGTTGATGAGTGAATCATGATCCCTATTCTGAGCGTAACGTAACGCGTAACAGTGAAAAGATAGACGGTAACGCCCGTTACTGCGAGTGTTACGCGTTACGTTACGGCGTTACTGGTCCTGTTACGTTACGGCGTTACCGATCGTTCATCTCAAGAACCAAAGTCAGAAATCAGAGATAAAGCGATCGTCGTAGGGTCTAAAAAGAAGCCGCTATCGCGTAGGAACGTGAACAAAATTATCCGCCCAAACCTTTCAAGTGGGCCAAGGAGAAATGAATCATGGAAATTATCAATTCGACGGGTACGAGTATCAGTTCGATCGACTGGCTCATCCCGCAAGGAAAGTCACTGTTCAAGACGCTGACCTCTGAAAAGATGCAACGGAGAGTTCGGGCGATCGTCCTGTTTCTCTCGGTCCTGGTGTTGCTGTTCATTGTGGGTGTGATCAAAACGATTCAGATTTCGTTGCAGCTTGCCTACCAAGAATTCGAGTCAGCGTTGCGAGATGTAGAACCTGTAGAAATTTCAAACTCTCAAGAATCTGAGCCTGTAGAAGAAATTTCAAACTCTCAAAAAACAGATGATCTTGAACCTACCTCGCCGATCGCGATCGTTCGAGATATGCGGATTCGATCGCTCCGAAAAGAGGCGAGTCAGCAGGGCATCCGGAATGCCAGTCGGATGAGCAAAGCAGATTTACTCACGGCCCTTCAAAATTTTGTCCAAACCACTCATTCTAGCGAGGGTTCTAATGCAAGCGACGAAACTAGCAGATGTTCAAATTCTGACGGATCTGCTTGAGCAAGTCCGAGAGGAGGTTAGCTTAGTCTGTGACAGTGAAGGCGATTCCCGTTCCGGGAGGCATTGCCAACGGATTCAGCCGGGTGAAGTAGAGAGGGCGATCGCTCATCTGTTGCAAACTCACCTGGAAGACTGTCGATTCCAGGATGAAATTCAAGAATGGCTGGATACGTTACGGTTTGGGACGTCCTGTTACTAGAGACCCTGCAACGATGGGGTTAAATTAGGGGTCATCTTGCCGCAGCCCTTCCATCTCAGCGATCGCCGTATTTAACTCGACTTCCAGTTGTTCGGGTGTGGGAAGATTGAGTTGTAAGGCTTCTGGAAGATTGGAGCGAAGCTGATAAGATGAAACACCGATCGGTTGCTGCGAGCCTTGTAGGGCGTACTCAACGGTCGTCCTATCTTTGGATTTGCAGAGAATAATGCCGATGGTCGGGTCATCGCGCTCCCCTCGCAAGATATTGTCTACCGCCGCCACATAGAAACTCATTTGCCCAGAATAGTCAGGCTGAAACTCACCCATTTTTAGATCAATCACGACATAGCGATGGAGTGGGATATGGTAAAAGAGCATATCAAGGCGATATTCTTTGCCACTAACGGCTAAGGGATATTGAGTGCCGACAAAGGCAAAGCCCACCCCAAGTTCCATCAGGAATTTGCGGATATGCGCCACTAACCCCTGTTCCATATCGCGTTCTTTCGCGTCTTTGGTTAAAAGTAAGAAGTCAAAATTATAGGGATCTTTGAGCAGTCCGATCGCCAGGTCCGAGTCTAATTCAGGTAAGGTCTTGGCAAAATTGGTGACGGCACCCCCTTGTCGTTCATAGAGGCGACTTTCGATCTGCATCGCTAGGATATTACGACTCCAGCCATGGGTAACGGTAGTTTTGGCGTACCATAACCGTTCCTTGGGGCATTTTAACTTCTCCAATAAGGTAATGTTGTGTCCCCAGGGAATTTGTCCAACAACCTGTTGGACAATTTGCTCATCGGGATAGGCTTCGGCAAATGCCCGCATATAAAGGAGATTGCTCCGAGAGAACCCTTTCATATCGGGAAACTCGCTTTTCAGGTCTTTGGCAAGACGTTCAATGACTTTTGCGCCCCATCCTTCATCCTGTTGGCGTTCCAGGATGTCCCGCCCGATCTGCCAGTACAGTAAAACTAATTCGCGGTTAACGGCGAGTGTTGCCCGCAGTTGTGCGGTGCGAACCCGTGTTTTGAGAATGCTTAAGAAAGCCTCATAGTTGGCAAAATCGGAAATAGGCGAGTTAGACATGAAAACCCTACGATCGATGATTTCAAGTTAATGGTTTTTGGAGGTGTTGCAGTTGTGCGGTCGATAGCCCGGTAGCTTGAGCGATCGTCGTGAGGTCAACGCCTTGGTGAAGGAGGTTACGTGCGAAACTCATGATCCACAGGCTTCTCGTCACTGTCCGGTAAATCTTCTTGAGTGGGAAGAAGGAGGAGATTTTCTTTGTCTAACATGATCTCTTCGCAGATTGGGTCTTTGTATTGTAGCGAAATTGGGTGGACAGCCCGATCGATTCCGCGCTTGGTGAGTATTTTTGACCCTGTAGAACCGATCGCAGTATGAGGAGAATGGCAATGGGCGATCGCGTCACTGTTTCCCGTCTGCCGTTAAGCCGATCGTAGCCGTTGGATATCTCTGACGGCCAGCACGCCAAAGAGTTGGGAATATTCGCGACTGAACTGTGACGGACTCTTATAACTGACTTGTTAGACTGTTGATTTGGCTCGCTAAAGGAAGGTTGGGACTGGTTCCGTGTGGTCGGATGCCAGAACCCTTATAGGGAAGGAGTTGTAGGGTTTTGACAAAATTAAGGTCTACGATGATTTGAACCAAAAATCAGGCTTCCAGCCTTTTCTGATGGAATTCTCTAGTATTCGACTCGATCGCCTAATTCTTGTATACCCCTCTCAGTAAACTTTTCTAGCTCCCATGCTGGGGAACCAGTCCCGAAGTTGCTGGAGGTGAAGGGAGCTTTCCAAGGGTGGTTCATCACTGTATAGATCACCCAGTGAGAAGACAACATCATCGGGCTGCACTGAATCCAATCGCCAACTCTTGGCTTGCTTTACAGCGTCCGATCGAGTTTCAGTAGATTTAGTTGCAACAACGGACATTGATGGCCCAAAAATTGCAATGGGAAGTGAAGCATCTCGATCGCAAGAAAGGTCAGCAGGCTAGTTTAGTCGAAAAGGAACGCTGGAAAAAGATCCATAAAGCTCAACGCGATCGGCTTAAATCACGACACTGATAGTATGGATGGGCTGGAACGGTTGTTGGTGAAAGAGTGACGATCGGGGCCTTGATATTTTGTCTTTAATTTCAGGGCATTGGTGTCACCCCAGAGATACTAGCGCACTGCGTAAGTGTTGGGCTAGATGATTGGGGTGGGCTTTAGTCAAAGACACTGAGTCACAGTTTTGAAAATGACAGAATTGTGTGATGGCATCGACAAAGGCATTAATGATCAAATCTTCATCGAAATCGTGTTGTTCCAATTGCCAATAAATTATATGAGGGATTAAAAGTTGCATTAGCTGATAAGAGACAACCGGAAGACTTCCAAAATTTCCAGAATGTGTATGATTGGGTGAAGTCTATTGTTGCTCGTGTCAAAGGCTTAGGAGCTACAACAGCATATGATGTTGCACGACGGTTAGGGGCTTGGTTGAGACTAGAGCCAGTTGAAGTTTATTTACATGCAGGAACTGCTGCTGGGGCAAGAAAATTTGGGGTTGAAGGAGAACGTGCCTCACTTAGCGCGTTTCCCAAAGAGGTTCAATTATTAGGTGCTACCCATGCAGAGAATTTCCTGTGTATCTACAAAAACCAAATTTCTTGCAGCGCAGCCCAACACGTCAGCGCAGCGGACGGTTGAAAGTTACTGCTAGGTTTTCAAGGTTATCTGCCGCCGCTGGCTTTTGCCGTTACCTGGCTTCAATTTTTAGAGAATAAGCTGTCCTGTAGGACACAGGACAGTTACCCACTCAAAACGATCGAACCCCTTCTGTCACGAGCTTCCATCACTTTGAGCGAATACTTATTGGGTTAGTTGGACGATCGCATCCCTTCTAGCTGTGTTCCTGTGCCTACGGAAACTTTCGATCGTGTGTGTGGAAGATTGAAGGGCGATCGTCCTGGCGCATGACGCGATCGAATGGAGAGTTAGTCGGTTGCAATTTATAGAGATTATCTGTCCTGTAGGACACATCTGAACCGTCTTACAGGACACAAGATAGTTGATTCGTGTAATGCGATCGACCCTTGCTGTTACTGTTTTTTGGGTCTTTGACTGAGTGGAAACTGGGGTTGGTTGGTTGGGGCGATCGCTAGCTTGCTCTAATAGCTCTTTAGGGCGGTTTTCCATAGTCCTGTTATCCAGAAAATTTCTTGCTATCCTGTCTACAGGGATGATATTCAGAAAATTTCTTGCTATCATCTAGAGAACATGCGGAAAGTTTATGAATAACGCCTCTCTGGAGTTGTTTGTGCGGAAAGTTTATGTCTAATAATCGTTAGCAACAATGTCGTATCAATCTAAACCATCTGCTACCCCTTGCGTAACTACCTTTGATGAGTTTATGCAACTGGCGAATTATTCTCTAATGGATACCTTGAATGCGGATCCTGACGCCACCGGAGATGGTGATGATCACCGTGCCCGACAGGTTTTCTCTGGTCATTTCGTACCTGTAACACCTACGCCGCTTGCAGAACCAGAATATGTAACCCATAGCGGCACTTTTTTTAAAGAACTTGGGTTGAGCGACGAGCTGGCGTTT
>JAYVVL010000184.1:0-4734 GCA_043787035.1 Synechococcales cyanobacterium | reverse complement strand
GATTCATCTCCCGATACGGTATCGCGCATGAGTTTGCACACAAGTTCGCACATCTCACCTTGGCTTGTTCCATTGGTTTACCGCTTTGGGCGCTACTTGGTGTTGCCCATCTACTTTGGGCGCATTGAAGTGCATGGACGGGAGAACTTGCCCCGCTCTGGTCCAGTGATTCTGGCCCCAACGCATCGATCGCGGTGGGATGCATTGATGCTGCCCTTTGCCACCGGAAAAATGGTGACGGGTCGCAATCTGCGGTTTATGGTCACGACCGATGAGGTGAAAGGGCTTCAGGGGTGGTTTATCCGGCGACTGGGCGGGTTTGCAGTGGATACACGACGCCCTGGTGTGGCAAGCCTGCGTTATGGCATTGAGCTGATGGAAAAGGGAGAGATGATGGTTATTTTTCCAGAGGGCAATATTTTTCGAGATCGCACCGTGCAACCGTTGAAGGCAGGGTTTGCACGGCTAGCGATTCAGGCAGAAGAGGTTCGGGAGGATTTGGGGGTGCAGGTGGTGCCGCTGGCGATCGCTTACGGGGGTGCGATGGTGCCATGGCGATCGACCGTGAAGATCTATATTGGCAAGCCGATTTTAGTGCGATCGTTTATGCAGGGTCATGGAAAGCAGGATGCAAAGGCATTGACTCAGGCCGTAAGCGATTCGCTCCAAGAGTTGATGGATGCAGGGTTTGCGTAGATTTTAAGCTCCAACCCTTCTCCTTGGGAAAAAGGGTTGGGGGTAAACCGGGTTGAAACTATCGACCAATGCCAACGTAGCGGAACCCAGCCGCTTCGGCTTTGCCTTGATCCAGGAAGTTACGGCCATCAATGATAATGGGCAGGTTCATCAGTCTGGACATTTTGCCGAAATCCAGGTTTTTGAACTCCGCCCATTCCGTGACAACGACCAACGCATCACAGCCGTCTGCTAAGCGCTCAGGATCGGTTTCGACAATGACGTCGGAGATGCCATGACGCATTCCGGACTGAGAAATAATCGGGTCATAGGCTTTCACCTTGGCACCGAGACGGGCTAGATTTTCGATCAATACCAATGCGGGAGCATCGCGAAGATCGTCGGTGTCGGGCTTAAAGGTCAGACCTAACAGACCGATCGTTTTCCCTTTTAAGATCTTCAAGACCTGTTGGAGCTTCTCGATCGTCACCATTTTTTGGCGTTCGTTGACGCTGATGGCGGCCTTCATAAGCTGCGCATCGTAGCCATAGTCTTCAGCGGTGTGAACCAAGGCCGAGACGTCTTTAGGAAAGCATGAACCACCCCAGCCAAGGCCCGCGTTCAAGAACTTACTGCCAATGCGCGAGTCTAGACCGATGCCCTTTGCCACTTGGGTGACGTCTGCACCGACGCGATCGCAGATATTAGCCACTTCGTTAATGAAGCTAATTTTGGTGGCCAGAAATGCATTAGCGGCGTACTTGATCATTTCAGCCGAGCTGAGGTCTGTGACAACGACGGGCACGGTCGCAGCGGACTTGTTTTCTGCAAATTCACGAGCGATGATGGGCGCGTAAAGGTCCTGCATTAGACCCGTTGCGCGCTTGCTGTTGCCGCCGAGGACAATGCGATCGGGGTTGAAGGTGTCGTAGACTGCCGAGCCTTCACGCAAAAATTCAGGGTTGCTGATGACGTCAAACTGCGGTTCAGGAATCCGGGTCAGGGTCGCGGTGCCGCCTGAGCTTTCACCGACCGAACTCTTACTCAGTGCGCCTTGAGCCTCTGCTGCTTTTTCGGCCACGCCATCAAGGACGATCATCCGGACCCAATCTCCAGACCCGATAGGCACAGTGGATTTGTTGACAATGACTTTGTAGGTGCTGCTAGCGGTCAAGCTCTGACCAATGCCGCGTGCAACCGCTTCAACGTAGCGAGTGTCGCTTTCGCCGTTGGGCAGTGCCGGGGTACCGACAGCGATATAGAGGATTTCGCCATGCTCGACGCCTGCGGCTAAGTCAGTGGTGAACTCCAGACGACCCGCTTGAATGGCGCTTGTCATGACGTCCGATAGTCCAGGTTCAAAAATCGGGGACTGACCTGACTTCATCAGGTTCACTTTAGCTTCGTTGTTGTCCACACAAATGACATGATGGCCGATGTGTGCCAGCGAAGCACCCGTAACCAAACCCACATATCCGGTCCCAATAACACAAACACGCATAGCAGTTCCTCTTAAAATTTACATAAACATCATTAATTCTGTCTTTAGACTGCCCTTTGATTCACGATCGTTAAACACTATGGGTAAACTCAAGGATGAACTTAAAGGCAGTCTAGATATTGAAGTTAGCCCTAGGCCGCTCTATCGAAACACAACCGACGGAGCCACTTCATCACCCAACCGGGCGCGGAAGTCTGCGATCGTCTTGCTTAAGCCTTCCTTGAGGGGGACCGTCGGTTCCCAGCCAAGAATTTGCTGCGCTAGGGTAATATCGGGCTTGCGGCGGCGGGGGTCGTCCTCAGGCAGCGGCTCATACTTCAGCGCAACGTCGGGATTCACCATGTCTTGGATGGTTTTGGCGAGTTGTAAAATTGTGTACTCACCCGGATTACCGATGTTCACAGGACCGACATAATCGCTGTTCATCAATCGAATGAACCCTTCAATCAAGTCCGATGCATAGCAAAAACTCCGCGTTTGGGAGCCATCGCCGTAGATCGTCAGCGGAATGCCTCGAAGCGCCTGCACAATTAAATTGCTGACGACTCGACCGTCGTTTTCCAGCATTCGAGGGCCGTAGGTGTTGAAAATCCGCACCACGCGCACATCAACTTGATTTTGACGGTGATAGTCAAAGGCAAGGGTTTCGGCCACGCGCTTGCCTTCGTCGTAGCAGCTCCGGATCCCAATGGGATTTACACTGCCGCGATAGCTTTCGGGCTGAGGATGGACTTCCGGATCGCCGTAGATTTCCGAAGTAGAGGCTAGGAAAAACCGAGCTTTGACCCGTTTGGCGAGACCGAGCATGTTCATCGTGCCAAGCACATTCGTCTTTATGGTTTTGACGGGGTTGGACTGGTAATGAACAGGCGAGGCAGGGCAAGCCAAGTGGTAGATTTGATCGCATTCCAGACGAATGGGTTCCGTGATGTCATGGCGAATCAGCTCAAATTTGGGATGATTAATCCACTGCAACACGTTCTGCTTGTTGCCCGTGTAAAAGTTGTCGAGACAGATCACGTCATGACCTGCCTCCATCAATCGATCGATCAGGTGGGATCCTAAAAATCCAGCACCGCCAGTGACTAAAATTCGCATAGTGCTCAGTTAGAGAGTATTGGGCTAAAGACGGGTGAATCAGAATGAACAAATACCATTCTTCGTTCAGAATACCCGGATCTCAAGACTGGGTACAGGTTCATCGCCGCGATGTGCCCCAACTTTAGCAAGGAACTTCCCATAACAGATAGAGTCGATCGGGTCTAATTTACTAAATCTTCATCGATCGGCTTAGCAGTTTCAGCCAGGTGGTGGATGTATTTATAAAATTGTCAGGCTCAGTCTTTCTCTTGACCCAAACGCAGAACAGCCATGAATGCTTCTTGAGGCACATCCACAGTTCCAATGGATTTCATCCGCTTTTTACCTTTGGCTTGTTTCTGGAGCAGCTTTTTCTTCCGGGAAATATCGCCGCCGTAGCATTTGGCGAGGACGTCTTTGCGCAGGGCCGGGATGTGTTCACTGGCAATGACTTTGGAACCGATCGCCGCTTGAATTGGGATTTTAAATTGGTGACGGGGGATGAGTTCTTTGAGCTTTTCCGTCAGGGCACGACCGACGCCGTAGGCTTTATCTCGGTGGACGATCGCCGCGAGAGGATCTACTGGATCGCCATTGATCAAGATATCCATCCGTACAAGATTATTCTCACGGTATCCGATCAAGCTGTACTCCATGCTGGCGTATCCCCGAGATCGAGACTTCATTTGGTCAAAGAAATCAGTGACGACTTCCGCTAGGGGCATCTCGTAGATCAACGTGGTTCGTCCCGGCGTAAGGTACTTCATGTCTTTAAAAATACCGCGACGGTTCTGACACAGTTCCATCAGAATTCCAACGTAGACTTCAGGCGTGATCATATCGAGTTGGACATAAGGTTCCTCGATTTTTTCGCGCTGGGCGGGGTCAGGGAGACGGCTAGGGTTATCAACGAGCATCGTTTCGCCCTTGATCGTCGTGACTTGGTAGACGACTGACGGCGCGGTGGCAATCAGATCGAGGTTGTATTCACGCTCTAATCGTTCTTGGATAATTTCCATATGCAGTAGGCCCAAGAACCCAATCCGAAACCCAAAGCCCATGGCGCTGGAGTTCTCGGGTTCAAATTTGAGGGCGGCGTCGTTGAGACTGAGCTTGGAGAGGGCGTCTCGCAAATCGGGAAACTGATCCGCATCGGTCGGAAAGAGTCCACAAAACACCATGGGCGTTGCTTCAGCGTAACCGGGCAGCGGTTCAGCGGCGGGTCTATTGGCGAGGGTGACGGTATCGCCGACTCGGGCATCACCGACGGCTTTGATGGACGCAGCAAGGTATCCCACTTCCCCAGCGTGGAGGCTGTCTACTTTAATTTGGCTAGGGGCAAGGATGCCAAGTTCGTCAATGACGTATTCTTTATCCGACGCCATGAACAGTACTTTGTCGCCGACGTTTAGGATTCCGTCCATAATTCGGAAGTAGACGACCACGCCTCTATAAGCATCGTAGTAACTATCAAAAAC
>JAYVVL010000183.1:0-4735 GCA_043787035.1 Synechococcales cyanobacterium | reverse complement strand
TTCACCACGGAGAACTCTACCTCGAATTCCATCGGGGCTGTTACACCACCCACGGCGATCAAAAATCATTCAATCGCGACTGCGAAAATGCATTGTATGAAGCCGAGCTTTGGGCATCTCTAGCCGCACTAACCATCGGATTCAATTACCCGAAAAAAGAACTTGAACAAGCCTGGAAAAAAACCCTGTTCAACCAGTTTCATGACATCTTACCCGGAACCTCTATTCGTGACGTGTATCCCACGGCTAATCGAGCTTGGGAAGAAGTGCTCATCGACACCGATTGCATTATTAACAATGCAAAAGATCGAATCATTAGCGCGATCGCGCCGCTGGAACCACCCCATCCCGATGCCCAACTCATTATTGTATTTAATCCCAATCATTGGACTCGATCGCAGCTCATTGGATTTGTGATCGCCGACAGTCCCGCGAACCCACTCTCCTGGCGTTGGCAACTGCAAACTCTAGCAGGTCAAGCACTGGAGACAGAAGTGAAATTTCGCGATAGTGGAGAACGCTTAGCCTGCATTATCCGATCGATTGTTCCAGATGTTCCAGCCCTAGGATATGCGTGTTATTGGGCGGTTCCAGTGGCAGGTAAGGGCACGAGTTTACCGATCGTTGAAGCCGAAGATTATCAATTTGAGAATGAGTTTATCCAGGTTAGAATTAATGCCGAAACAGGAAACATTCATCGAATTTTCGATCGTCAAGCACAACGGGACGTCCTTCAGGATGAAAGTAATCAACTGCTGAGTTTTAAAGACGACGGGCAATACTGGGATGCCTGGAATATTGACCCAAACTATAAGGCTCACCCGCTACCTACTGCAACGCTACAGTCCATTCGATGGATTGAAAAAACTAAACTTCGATCGCGCGTTGAAATCGTGCGGACGATCGGGAATTCCACATTCACCCAAACCTATTCGCTCACGCAACATTCACCGATCCTAGAAATCCAAAACTACATTGACTGGCAAGAAAAACACATTCTCGTTAAAGCAGGTTTTTCGTTCAATCTAGAGGCCGACTGGGTGACTTACGAGTCGGCTTGTGGCATCGTCGATCGCACGACTCGTCCAGAAACCGATGCAGAACGGGCCATGTGGGAAGTTCCGGGCTTGCGCTGGGCGTCCATTAGTGACGGTGATTATGGCGTGAGTCTCTTGTGCGATCGTAAACATGGTTACGATCACCGACCCAATGAAATTCGGATTTCGCTGCTGCGAGGATCGGAGTTTCCAGATCCTATGGCCGATCAAGGCATTCATGAATTTACTATTGGGATTTATCCTCATGCTGGAAACTGGAAAACTGCCGACACCCCAAAACGGTCTTTAGAGCTAAGTTTACCTATGCAAGCTATTGTCCCCAATGAACGACTCATGCAAGGTCGATTGCCCGGTATTGCAACCCTTCTGAATCTGCAAGCGTCAACGCTAATGCTCATGGCCGTCAAACAATCAGAATCCGATCGAAATAAATACATTCTTCGCGGTTATGAATACCAAGGTGAATCCAGTGAAGTTAAATTAGAAAACATATCTAAGATTACGCCAAGCCTTCGATTAGGCGATCGATTGGATCTGCTAGAAAACCCGTTGGAAGGCCGATCGAGCAAAGTACGACCTTGGGAGATTGCCAGTTTTGAGGTCTTTGTTGAGGATTCTAGCGTCAGCATTGGCGAAGCTATAGATATTCAATAAACCGGACAATACTAGGAGCTTTGAATGCTTAAACCCTTCTCCTAGGAGAAGAAGGGTTTGCAATGAAAATCTAATTTGTGTGGGGATTGTAATCTGGGTCTAGCTTTAGAATGACCGTTGCAAGCGGTGGCAGACACAGGTCGAGAGAGTAATCGCGGTTGTGACAACTCCAGTCTTCGCTCCATTTCCCGCCCAAGTTGCCCATATTACTGCCGCCAAATTCGCGGGAGTCACTATTAAAAATTTCTCGATAAAAACCTGCCTTAGGAATCCCAACACGGTAGTGGGCGTGGGGCTGAGGCGTAAAGTTACAGACGATTACGAGAAATTCATCAGAGTCTTTAGCACGGCGAATAAACGCAATGACGCTATGACGATTGTCGCTACAGTCGATCCACTCAAAACCGGGTTCAGCAAAATCTTGGGTATAGAGGGCGGGTTCGGATTTATACAAGGTATTGAGGGCAGTCGTAAATCCTTTGAGCCGTTGATGGGCGGGGTATCCGAGAAGCCTCCATTCGAGATCGCCCCAGACGTTCCACTCACTCCACTGCCCAAATTCCATGCTCATGAACAGGGTTTTCTTGCCGGGATGGGCAAACATGTAGGTGTAGAGGCAACGAATATTGGCGAATTTTTGCCACTCGTCACCGGGCATTTTGCCAATGATGTTGCTCTTGCCATGCACCACTTCATCATGGGAGAGCGCCAGCATGAAGTTTTCGCTGTGGTGGTACCACATGCTGAAGGTGAGGTTGTTTTGGTGAAACTGGCGGAACCACGGATCCATGCTGAAGTAGTCGAGCATGTCGTGCATCCAGCCCATGTTCCATTTGAGGTTGAACCCTAGGCCGCCAACGTAGGTGGGCCAGGAGACCATGGGCCAGGAGGTGGATTCTTCGGCGATCGACAGGACGCCAGGGAAATAGCTAAACACCAAATTGTTCATTTGACGGAGGAAATCAGCCGCTTCGATGTTTTCGCGCCCGCCGTATTGGTTTGTGACCCAGGTGCCGGGATCGCGGTTGTAGTCCAGGTAGATCATGGAGGCGACGGCATCGACGCGGATTCCATCAATGTGGTACTTATCGAACCAAAATAGCGCGTTGGCGACGAGGTAGTTGCGGACTTCATGGCGGGCATAGTTGAAGACTAAAGTGCCCCATTCTTTGTGTTCGCCTTTGCGGGGATCTTCGTGTTCGTAGAGGTGAGATCCGTCGAAGAAGGCGAGGCCATGGCCGTCTTTTGGGAAGTGTCCAGGGACCCAATCCACGACCACGCCGATGCCGTTTGCATGGCACTGATCCACAAAGTACATGAAATCTTGTGGGGTGCCGAAGCGTGAGGTGCAGGCGTAGTGGCCAATCACTTGGTAGCCCCAGGAGCCGTCGAAGGGGTGTTCGGCGACGGGAAGGACTTCGATGTGGGTGAAGCCAAGACCTTTCACGTAGGGAATAAGTTGGGCAGCGAGTTCGCGGTAGGTGAGGAAGCGGGCACCGGGTTTGAGATCGGAAACGATGACGACGGGTTCAATAGATCCGTCAGGACGGACGGACGGTTCGTTGGAGTCGCCGTGCATCCAGGAGCCGAGGTGGAGTTCGTAGATGGAGACAGGTTTGCTGAGGGGTTCGCTGTTGCGTCGATCGTCCATCCAGGCTTGGTCGTCCCAGGTGTAGGTGCTGAGATCGGTGACGATCGAGGCGGTTTTGGGGCGGGTTTCTTGTTGGAAGCCGTAGGGATCGGATTTTTCGTAGATGTGTCCGTCGTTGTTTTTGATTTCGTATTTGTATCGATCGCCTGCGGTGATTTCAGGGATGAAGAGTTCCCAGACTCCCGTCGGGCCTTTGCGCATTTGGTGTTGGCGACCGTCCCAGTAGTTGAAGTCGCCGAGAAGTGAGACGTTGCGGGCGGCGGGTGCCCAGACGGCAAAGTAGACGCCAGAGATTCCGTTTTGGATGGTGAGGTGGGCACCGAGTTTTTCGTAGATGCGGTGATGGTTGCCTTCGCTGAAGAGATGAAGGTCAAATTCGGTTAGGCAGGCGTCCTTGAAGGCGTAGGGGTCGTAGATGACGGATTCGGTGTCGTTGTTTTTGATGCGAAGCTGGTAGTTGTTAAGCTCGGGCAGGTCGATTAGACATTCAAAGAAGTGGGGGTTGTATGCAGAGGAATGCATCACAAATTCACGACGCTCTTCAGGGCAAATGACGGTGACGGTGGTGGCTTGGGGCTGGTAGACACGGACTGCCCAAAGGGTTTTGCCGTCTTTTTCGATCGCGTGAGGTCCAAGGATGTCAAAGGGATTGGTATGTTGATTATGAATAATCTGATCGACCTGTTCGCGGCTCACCGTAATTGTCATGAAGACACCTGCTGCTATAGCGGTTTTTTAATGGTTTTCCTAATCTGCCTACAATTTATCAAACTATGGGGGCAGTCTCAATTTTCTATGATTTTGGCAGGGGGTTAGGTGCTGGGCTGTTCGAGGTAGACGGACTGGGAAAGTGTTGCTGTGGGGATTCGGTTAGACTGGAAGAACTGGAGTGATTGGTTGAGAGGTTTACCCATGATGATCGCAACTGCACGAAAGATGACGCTGGAGGAGTTTCTGACCTATGACGATGGGACAGAGACTTATTATGAGTTGGTGGATGGGGAATTGGTGAAGATGGGTGCTGAATGTACGACCAATACTCGGATTCCAGTTTTTTTGATCAAATGTTTTATTCTGTTGGGGATTGAGATCGATCGGATTGGGATTAAACAGATGATTGCGGTGCCACGCGGTTCGGCTACGGCGCGGGATCCGGATCTAATGATCCATTCGGAGGCGTCTGCTCGGGCAATCGATGGTGCGAAGCAGGCTTGTTTGAGGCTGGGCGATCCAAATCCGCTTTCGGTGGTTGAGGTGGTGTCACCCGGAACGATGAAGAGTGAAAATTACGAGCGTGATTACCTAGAGAAACGGTTTGAGTATGCAGCGCGAGGGATTCAGGAGTTTTGGTTGGTGGATCCGCAGCGTGAGG
>JAYVVL010000182.1:0-1557 GCA_043787035.1 Synechococcales cyanobacterium | reverse complement strand
TGATGCGACGTGGAAGGCTCTAGGCCACTTGAGTACAAGACGATCTCGTCTACCAGTCCCTCGCCCTCAATGGATACGCCTGATTCGATCGTGGGAGTGCCGATGAAGAGTTGAGCGTCTGATTCTCGGATTTCTGCCCCCAACCGCTCAAACGCCTTACGGTTTTCTGGATCCGAAGAGGTCTTCGAGTCGAAGCGACGGACTTTGAATTTTGGAGAGAAAATATTATCGAATTGTTCCGCCGCGTCCTGTGAGGTCGTCATCAAGAAAATCCGCTTCCCTTCCATTAGGAAGTCTTCGACCAGTCGGAGCGTGACTTGCTTGGGGGTTGCCAGTTTGGGGCCGCTTTGAGTGGGACGCCAGCCTGTGAGATTGATGCACTTCCATGGTGCAGGCTTCATTAGGTTTTCAGCGACGGTTATTTTGAGCTTCCCCTGTGAAAGTTCGCGCAATGCCTCAACAGCCAACGCAGTAAGACCCGCTTCACCACCAATAATCCAGCCATTCCCGGCTGCTATTTGTTGCAGTAAGACGCCGAATTTCCGCAGCAAGTCGATCCGGCGTTGCGGCTTGATCGTGCTGGAGAGCAATAAATGTTTCATCAATGCGTCCAACTCATCCAAGATCAGTAGGACTTTCACGCCTCGGTCCATGGCTCGAATAAGCGTGTCAAACCGCCGCCACAGGCTATCTATGCAGTAGGCTAACGTTCCCTCGTTCTCAATGCGGACGGCTGTGTATTTGCCGCTTGCGGTGGATTTGATGTGGGTGAGGTCCAGCCGTTTCCCTGTTTGGGCGAGCAGGTTGTTTCGATGCCCGATCGCATCCACGATTAAATCTGGATAAAGCTCTCTTAGTGCTGGGATGACGACCCCGAACCAATGGGTTTTTCCTAGTCCCATTGCACCGGAGACTAGGAACGCTTCGCCCAATTCAGGCAACCGGAACTCACAATCTGTGATAGTTGGAGCGATCGCACTGAGATCAGCTTTAGCCCGTCCCGCATAAAGGGTGTAAGTTGCCTTAGCCCATTCTCTAGCACTTATTTTTTTCCATTCCTTGAAGTCGATCGCATTCTCAATGACTTCATTGAGTGCATCACTTCCTTGTGTCGCGATGAAGTCGTCAATCCCCTTTCCTTGCGCTGGGTTCCAGGTCATGACCTTGACCGATAGGGAGAGTGTGCGGTGAATTGCCTTGCCGATGAGTGCGGTCGCGCTTCTGACGGTCGCCTGAGCGTTAGGTTTTACGTCAGAGTCAAAACCAAAGAGAGTCACATGACCGCGCACAGTTTCCCGAAGTTGGGGCAAGAGCGATCGCCGATCATATTTGGAGTCTCGCTTCTCCCACGCGCTAGAGCATCCATAAAGCGAAATGCTGGGGATTGCCTGACTGATAAGAGAGAGGCACTTTGTCCCGCCTTCTGTGAGGACTATGGGGATTATCTTTGCTTCCTTGGATGAGTTGAACCAAGCCCAGAAGGAACCCGTCAGAGGCACTTCGACACCCCAGCGCTGAGAGATTGCCTTGCGGATATCGATCGGGATACTTGGGAAG
>JAYVVL010000181.1:0-4756 GCA_043787035.1 Synechococcales cyanobacterium | reverse complement strand
GGGTACATCGTCCGCTAGTCGGACGGAGAGTCGCTGCGTAGTGACGGCTTACGGGATGGACCGTTTCGTCCGACTCATCGAAAAAGATCCGATCGATGCCGATGCCATTGCGGCCATGTTCCGGGCCGGAGCTGTGAATATATTCGCCATTTCCCAGATAAAGCCCCACATGGGTCGCCTTAAACTCTCGGAATCGTGGCCCAAAGAAAATCAAATCTCCTGGCTCTAATTTTTCCACCGTCGTCTTGACGGGGATCAAAAATTCATCTTGCTCAAAGGCATCCCGAGGCAAATAAATTCCCACCGATCGATAAGCAGCCTGAGTCAGACCCGAGCAGTCATAGTCGGGTCCCAATGTGCCACCCCACAGATATTTGTGAGGCGTCGCCATGGCAGCATGGGTAAAAGCAATAATGTCCGGCATTAGTTCCAGCACCCGCTCGCGGGTAAACCGGGGCGGAACGTAAATAGATTCAGCCGGAGTCAGCTTCGGCCAATCCTTCACATCAACCCAGCCACAATAAGAATCATCCAGCAGCTTCACCTGAAACGATCGAGTGGGTGGTACGATGCCATCGAATTCGACATAGCGATCGGTCGCGGCCTGCGTCACCAACTCACTCAAATCACTGAAGCTGTACAGGTTAATAGGGCCAACGGTTTTATATTGTGGCTTCGGGACTCGCATTTTTATCTCCGGTTGGTTTTAACGTTGATTTAACGATGGGTTGATTTCATTACTGATGGTGTTTAGTCATGGCATTTTTCAAAGAAGACGCATTTCTGCAAACCCTGGGCGATCAAATTTTAGACGCCACTTGGGACGCTTTTCCAAAACTAGCCAAAAATCAACTGGCGATGACCTGGCTGATCTACGACCAGCCTTTCGTCAACACAGGAGGTGCGCTAAGTCCGCTAGAGTTCTGGAGCCGATCGCCGCTAGGGTTTAGCTATCGAGGCATTGAGCCAATCTATCCTGCCAGCGTCGTCAAACTGTTCTATCTAGTAGCAGCGCATGAGTGGCTAGAGCAAGCCATGGTAGCCCCAAGCCAGGAATTCGATCGCGCCATGAGAGATATGGTTGTCGATTCTAGCAACGATGGGACGGGCTTAGTGGTCGATTTCCTGACCGGAACGACTAGCGGACCCGAACTCTCCCCAGAACCCTTTGAAACCTGGAAGTATCAGCGCAATTTCGTCAATCGTTATTTTCAATCGTTGGAATGGGAGGAGTTTGAGGGCATCAATGTTTGCCAAAAAACCTGGGGCGATGGACCCTACGGGCGCGAACGATCGTTCTATGGTGAGACATTAAACAACCGAAATAAACTGACCACCGACGCCACCGCCAAACTGCTCCACGGAATCATCGGCGGGGTAACGGTGTCCGCAACGCGATCGCAAATCATGATGGACTTTCTAAAGCGATCGATCGACCCTCAAACCCTTGAAGCCGACCCAGAAAATCAGGTCAGCGGTTTTCTAGGAGACGGCCTCCCGCTTCAGTCTCAACTCTGGTCTAAGGCGGGATGGATGAGCAGCGCTCGACACGATGCGGCCTATATCGAAGTGCCTGGAGTAACACCCTATCTGCTGGTCGTTTTTACTGAAGGGACAGAGAATAGTGCTAGCGAATTAATCTTGCCGTTTATCTCATCTCAAGTACTCTCAAAAATGCGATCGCGCAAGTCACACATTTAAGTCCCAGTCTGAAAGTAGCCCCGTCATCAAGATTATGTGAATTTACGCAGAGAATTTTACAAACAGTAGTAGACAATACACAAGTTAAGCTCTGACTGTCGCAATAATAAGAAAGTGTCCTAGAGTCAAATCACCAAAATTAGTCAGCTCCCAACCGGAGCTGATTTTTATTTCTTAAATTTCTTTTCCAGCTTTTAAACCATTGATGATTTCCAAGGAGCCATGTCTGCTAATAGAAGCTTGGATTCCATAAAATAGCTATCTATCTCTGGACAGAAAATAGCCAGAGAGCCTAACTCACTACTTCAGAAATCTCAAAGACTTGGCCATTAAAATCTTTGACCAAGAAATCTAGAGGCCGATCGTTCCGAATTTTGTGCTTGAGGTCGAGACGTTGGACTCGCATGAGGATCTGATCAAGGCAATCGCGATCGAAACAAATGTGACGCTGGCGATCGTTATCTCCGAGGCTAGCTCCGGAAATAACGTGGATTTGGACATTTTTTCGCAGTTGATACCAGAGTCCATCATTTCCAGCACCTCGAACGGTCATGCTGCCAAGATTTCCGGATAAATACAGCGGGTTGATGCCAGCTGTCCCCAACGATTGTTCATAGTTATAGTAATAGTGCAGAGGAATGTCCGCCGCATTGAGATTGAGCAAGCCTGCATAGAATTGGCGTGCGCCGTCAAGATCAGAGACCATGACGGTATACACTTTTGGCGCGCCGCTGAGAAACATCCACATGGCTCCGCCATAGGCCGCCAGCAGCATAACCATGACGCCTTGGGTGGAAAAAATGCCGTCGCCTAGAGAGGACCAAAGGTTTGCAAGGAGGAAGGAAGTCATGGGAAGTTACCTAGCGCGGGAGTAGGCCGTCGGGTGAACAGGGTCGGGTATGAACCTATGTAGTGCTACTTTATCAATTTTTGATCGATTTTTCTGACGATCGATGAGTAGAAACCGAATTGGGCGTCTATGATGTGGCTACCTGCCGTGATGATCAGCATGATTCATCATGATTTGCGGGTATTTATCGGTCTTTTAACCGCATTTTTACCGTATTTTTGTGTCGATCCCTACTTTTCCTGAAGCGAATCATCCCTTAATCCAATCGGTCTCCCGATCGACCGATCAGGAACTTCTGACTCTTTTTCAGCAGTATCCGGACGTGGGTCAATATTTTGTTGCCCTTTTTTGCCGCTACAGCGCACTTCTCTACCGGGTCGTCCAGCACGCAGCTAAGTCTCCTGTTCAGACCGATTACCTCTTTGCGCTAGTGTGGCGGCATGTCTTTAATGAACTAGGGGGTCTTGATGCTGAAGCCCTGATTCAGGGCGGTGGGAGTTTCCAGAGTTGGCTCCTTGCTTCGGCGGCGACTTGTATTAATACCGTACAGCTTCCCCCGGTCGAAGAAATTCACTACGACATGCGATCGGCCTCTCCGCCCTTTTGGTGCTATCTCGATCGGGCCTTGGATGAGCTGCCGCCAACGCTGCGTCTGATTATCGTAATGGCTCAAACCTTCGCCTGGAGCGAGACTCGCATTTCCGCCTATCTTCAGGCAGAGGGTGAAATCATGACCCCCGCTGAAGTCAAACGTCAACTGATGATCGGATACCCGCTTCTCGAAACCCGTCTTCCTGAAGATATTCGATCGATATATCTAGTGAAGCCTACGAAATCTTGACAATTTGGACCCACTTCTTGGGGAAAATCCAAAAGTTATGCCTAAAGATGGATTTCATTAAGCAAGAAGGCCATAACAGACATAGAAATACTTGAATTCCTACGAGTATTTTTCTCCTGAAGTCTGGCTTGATCAGATTTTGGGCTTGAGAGTAGCGTGCCCATTGCATTGAGACGCTATTGCTTAAGCTGGAGTTCTGAAAATCTTCACGGTTCCTGAAAATTTTACTTGTTGTGCTGGAGTTCCTGCCATGAAATTGGCTCATCGGTTGTCTGTTGGGGTGATGGTTAGCGGGCTTATGAGCGGATCCACGTCGCAAATGCCTCTGATATCACCCTTCAACTCCGTCAGCATCCCTTTGGCCTGTCGTCACCCGATCGCCAACGGTTGGCTGATACAACGGCTGAAATAGCTCAGGTCCGGTCAAGCGACGCCATTCGTGCAATTTCAACTTGGCGATCGGCTGCCGAACAATACCGTTTACTCAATGACCTTGAAGGTCAACAACGAGCCTATCGTGCGCTTAGTCAGCTTTACGCCCAGCAACAGCGCCCCGTCGAAGCTGAATATGCCTTGCGTCAGACCCTGGGATTTGCTCGGGTGCGACGAGACTTTTCGGCGTTGGTGCAAAACTATAACGAAATTGGGACCGTTCTATTAGGTCGATCGAGTTCCACAGAAGCCGAAAAGAGTTTTTCTGAAGGATTGCGAATTGCGACGGATTTGGGGGACAGGGCAGGGCAGGGACTTGGCTGGACTAATCTAGGACTCGCGGCGCAGCGTAGGGGCCAAGATCAGGTGGCGATCGAGAGACTTAAGACCGGGATTGCTTTTTATCAGGGTACTTCAGACGTGGTAGGTGAAGCGATCGCCAGTAACTACTTAGGCGATTCCTACCGCAACTTAGGTGATGCCCAACAGTCGGCGGGTGCGCATTTGAATGCATTGATTTTGGCGAGAAGTAGTGGAAGTGTCGGCACTCAAGATCAGGCGATGGCTGGACTGGCCTCGGCCTACGATCGGGCCGGGTCCACAGATTCAGCCCGAAATGTCTTGGATCAGCGCTTAACTCTGGCCATGAGCGGCATCAATACCCTAGCCCGCGTGTCTGCATTTCGCGCCATGGCTGAGTTTTCTCAGCGACAGGGCGATCTGGCTGCCACCGATCGCTATTACCAAAAGGCGATCGCCATTGCCTCCAGTTCCGGGTTGACGGTGGAAGTGCGGGAAATGTCTCAGAAGTTAGAAAACCTGCGCCGAGGTTATCACTTGTCGCCTCTACGGAATGGTTGGAGATAGACGTAAAAACGAATTACTTGCGTTTTAGGGACGAGTAGCCTTCCTAGTTGGGTTGGAAGCTGCGG
>JAYVVL010000180.1:0-4761 GCA_043787035.1 Synechococcales cyanobacterium | reverse complement strand
AATGACGAAAAACAAGCTGCGATCCTTTATTGAATTATCATTATTGGTGAAACGACTAAACGATTGTCAGTTGAGTTGCGATCGCAATATTCAGAGGTTCCTTGGCGAAAAATGGCAGGACTTCGTGATGTCGTAATTCATAATTACGATGAACTAGACCTCGGGATCCTTTGGAATGTCGTTCAAATAAATCTTCCAGATTTGGAACCTAAATTGCAAGTTATTTGGGAGGATCTTTATGGACGTTGCCAATACCTCTAGCGATGGCAGCAGCGATCGATGAACGGGATCCGGGAAACGCCTGACAATCTTTGACATCACGGCTTCTTATCCTTCGGAGCCGCCATCACCGCGTCGCTGACATACACCTGCGGCTCAGACGCTTCCTCGGCCTCCACATACCAGCGAATCGAATCGTACGCCTGCTCGATCGCTACTTGGTCATGACTCCGCATCATGTATGCCGTATAATTGCCTGCAACCAAATACACGCCCACCGTCCCCGCCGCCGC
Source organism: Synechococcales cyanobacterium (assembly GCA_043787035.1). GTDB lineage: Bacteria > Cyanobacteriota > Cyanobacteriia > Leptolyngbyales > Leptolyngbyaceae > JAAFJU01. Next base: position 4,249 of record JAYVVL010000180.1, on the reverse strand, counting down.
CGCCGCCATCAACATGCCCGCCCACATCAACGAAAATTCTTGCTGCTCAACAGCTTCGCGCATGAAGTAAAGCGCAAGCAGAGTCAGAATTACAACAAAAATAAGGAAGATAAAAATCATTAGAAGTAAGCGGTGTGAAACAGGATCTCGGTCAAACTTTAGTTATTAAGAAGTATAACGCTTTACTCATCTTAATATAACCGCTTCAGTTTTGCAGCTCATATCCAATAAAACCTATGAAATCCAGGTCTAGCAAAGACTTCAGCCCTTAATGACGGACGATCGTTCCCCGATCGCTCAAGAATGTCTTTATTTGAGCGACTGTCAACTCTCCGTAATGCAGCAGCGACGCCAGCAGAGCGGCCTCGGCTCGGCCCTCCGTCAGCGCATCATAAATATGATCGCAGTTGCCCGCCCCGCCCGACGCAATCACCGGAACCGTCACCCGCTCAGCGATCGTCCGAGTCAGCTCCAAGTCATACCCAGCCTTAGTTCCATCCGCGTCCATACTCGTCACTAGCAGTTCTCCGGCCCCGCGCGACACCATATTTTGCGCCCACTCGATCGCATCAATTCCCGTATTGTCCCGACCACCCCGCGCAAAAACATCCCAACCAGGATGGCTTAGGTCCGTCCGACGACGAGCATCGATCGCAACCACAATGCACTGCGCCCCAAACTGCCGTGCCGCTTTATTAATAAAGTCAGGATCTTTAATTGCCGCTGAATTAATGCTGACCTTATCCGCACCTGCCCGCAATAATTTTTTAATTACGTCCGTATTGTTGACCCCACCTCCTACCGTCAGCGGAATAAATACCTGCTCCGCCGTCCGATACACCACGTCAAAAATCACATCGCGGTCTTCATGAGTCGCCGTAATATCCAGAAAAACCAATTCATCCGCACCCGCTTGGTTATAGAGCAGCGCCATCTCAACCGGATCTCCCGCGTCTTTTAAATCCACAAAATTCACGCCCTTAACGACGCGGCCCGCTTTAACATCTAGACAGGGAAGAATGCGTTTAGCCAGCATAGGATTTTTGGGGGAGGCGATCGGCCTGATATGAAGAGCTACAGATTTAGCATTATCACCCAAAAGCGCCCCTCAGCCCCATCACCCACTCTCTTACCGCCGCCGAAACCGCCCAAACAACCCCCGCTTCGCTTCCGGCACGGATGGTTCAGACGCTACAGGCTTCGGCAAATACTGCGAGAAGCGTTTGGCGAGTTTGTCGTCAGGATTAAGCTTTAAAGCTTGCTTAAAATAAACGCGGGCCATGCCCATTTGCTCCTGCTTCAGGTAGATGAAGCCCATCAAAGCATGGTAATTACTACAATTTGGGTCGAGCCGAATCGCATCCTTAAGTTCTTGAAGGGCGTCTTTCCAGTCCGCATTTTGAGCGTAGTGCTTGGCGCGATCGTAGTGACGCTGGGCATAGTGATGGGGCGAGGCGAGACCGCTACTTAATGGCCCATTGTTCGCATTGGTCCCCGCTGCTGGGCGAGCGGCAGGATTGGGTGCAGGCGGCGAAGACATTAGCCCGGTTCTACGCTGACGCAAAGGTTGTTGCTCGCCCTGCTTAATCTGGAGATAGACCGCATTGAGTTCTAGCAAGCTCTGAATGCGACCCTCTAGCTCTGCCGGAACAGAGTACATCTCGTCAGCAATGCGCGAGACCTGCTGTTCATAAAAAATTTCGGTGTTTTGGACCGCTTGCTGCTTCAACGATCGGGCGATGTCACTGTGAACCGGAACCCCGTCTTTTAGATTTTTGAGCGCTTGCAGACGAACTAACGCCAAGATCTCCCGCTGACCGAGATCGTCCTTGATCTTGCCATAGGCCGGATTGACAATTCGCGCTAGCACTTGAGTCACCCAGTCACGGGTCACTGGATCCGCCAATCCATAGCGATCGGGATGCAGCACCTTAGCCACGGTTCGGTAGCGCTTCATAATGCGCTGAGGATCAGCTGTCACGGGAATTCCGAGCACAGCATACGGATCACATAGCCAGTCTTGCCAATTGGACGAAAACTCAAGAACCATGGTTCAGCCTAAAAAGATGAAAAGATAAGAAGTGATTGATTTAAAGCCAGTGTCTAGAAGCTGTTTTCTAAGAGCCGTTTTTTAAGAGCCAATGGCTCAGAGCAACTGGCTCTTCAGTATTACTACAAACGAAACGAGAACGATCAGGATTAAACAGGTAGGTGCTTCGTGCAATTCTTGAGAGAGAGAACAGCTCAGCCTGTCAGTTCTATTCTGTGGGAAAGACGACTCACTTATCCACTAGCTATCGTAAAAATTATCCAGAGTGATGCATTGGGCTGTTCAACTCCTGTGCGCGTGAGACATAATAGCGATCGAAGGCATCCAAAGAGTGTGACTTATGCTACACAAGGCAAAAAATCGTAAAGTTGCCGCTGTCTGGGCCTTTGTCGGAGTCTTACCGCTGGCACTACCCGGATTTTCAGAGACTCATTTAGCCGGATTGCATCGCTTCTATCTGCGGGAATATGGGTGGGGGTTGGTGTACTTATTTTTTGGTTTGCTAACACCAATTCCGTGGATTGCGGGGGTGTTAGAAGGAATTTGGTACTTGGTGCAAGATGAAATAGAGTTTGATGGGCATTTCAATCACGGGGTGTCGGCGATCGAGAGTCCCGCAGGCGCGATGGTTCTAGCAACGCCCACTTTGATCGTCAAGTCCGTTAGCCCAGCCGTCAAAACCGCCGAAGCCATCCGAGAACTCGATCGGCTTCGTCAAGAAGGACTACTGTCGGAGTACGAGTTTGAACAAAAACGACGGCAGTTAATCAATCGCATCCGTTAAGATAACAAAATCTGAATCAACAAAAATCATGGCTTGGCGCGGACCCGTAAAATTAGGCTTAGAATTCATAGACTGGATCAGTCGAGAACTACTGATCCAGTTTCGCACCGTCGCACCCGGTGGTCTGTCCGGGCAAATCCTCAAATCCAAAGTAGCCGCCAATCCGTATTATCGATTCCAGTCTATGGCCGAAATCCAGGCGGCAGCGGCACTGGGCTTGGCCATTGATGTAAATACAGCGGGAGTCGATGACTGGCTGCGCATTCCAGGAATTTCAATTCATCAGGCCCGATCGCTCTCTTCAATGATTGAATCCGGTATCCAGTTTTATTGCGTTGAAGATCTCGCGGCAGCTTTGGGAGTGTCTACGACGCGCCTTGTTCAGGTCGAACCGATTTTACAGTTTCAATACTATGACTGGTCAAGCTTGGCGCGCACCGATCGCCTAGATCTCAACGCTGCCACCACCGAAGCTCTCAAAAATTTACCCAATATTGGCCCAGTTCTCGCAAGGGCGATCGTTCGTCATCGGACCTCCCACGGACGCTATGGTAGCCTGATCGATCTCCAAGAGCGACTGAATCTGCCGACCGAAACAACCGCCGCACTAATGCATCACCTAAAGTTTTAGGGTGTGATCAACAAAAAACCGGACTTCGTAAAACTCACCCATTAAAGGCAAGTTACAAACTCCGGCTCTACTTGATCACGTGCGGAACCCCAGAGTTAAATCTAACGAAAGATTTAGTCAAAGCCCGCAGTATTAGTACAGATTTAAAATAGCCCGATTTGAGCTAAGATACCTTTGCCCGTCAGCAGTTCAGTTGCGAATCCGATCACAAGTCCCATCATTGCTAAGCGGCCATTCCAAGTCTCAGAAAAAATTGTAAAACCCATTTTAGATTCATCCTTCTTCATGACGTGTACTCTCCTTAATTCCTAGGTCTGAACAAGCTGTTGTGAACTTGTCCATATGAGTACATTAACATTTGTAACAACTATTGACAACTAAATTTTCAATTAATTTTGAAATCAACCTTTTAGTTGCAGTTCAGTCCTTAAGAGTCGCGATCGACGGTGAGCGCATCAAGATCGGCTTTCAACACTTCGATTTGTAAGGTGTGAAGTTCGGCAAGGGTAGTGCTGAGTTCTTGGGTTGCGGCCTGGAGGCGCTTTTCGGATTGCTTCAGGGCCGTGTCTACATAACGCCTGTCGATGAATTGGGCAAACTGCCTTGATAGGGTGGTTAGCATTCCCATGAGATTTTCGTCAAGTTCATCCGGCGTTCTGGAAAAGAAGAGGATCAGTCCCACGGTGCGATAGCCTGCAATCAGCGGAAAACCGACTGCACTCTGCACGTCTCGATACCGAATCTGTTCATCGCTCGTGATCTGGGGAATTTGTTGGAGGTGGGC
>JAYVVL010000179.1:0-1565 GCA_043787035.1 Synechococcales cyanobacterium | reverse complement strand
AAATAACTCTGGCAAATCCCCCACATTTCGCAATGAGAATTCTTTAGATTGTGCATAGGTTTTACCTTCTAGCTTAAGGAGTAAAGAGTTTGCACCATTGCTAATGAGTCCAAAAGTGGGATACTCCGGGTGTGGACTTCCACACATGTACGTTAACGCTTGAGGCAATACAGGTTCCAATGAAAACGTGTTGCGTTTGGATTCTGCAAGTAATGCCCAAAGTTTGTCGTGGAGCACCAAAATATCAATGACACCTCGCAATATTTTACCGTCATCAGTAGCCTGAATCTTCACCGTATATTCCGTGGTCATGGTGAAGGGCGATGACCTACGGTCGGTCGTAGGCCATCGATAAAACCCCGCTAATAACAACAACCGCGACAGCAGCACCATTTTCACTGCCCCTTCTGCCATAGGCTGCTGACTGAGATAAAATACTCCGCTTCAATCTCTGCCAATGCTGTCTCATCGGATGGTGCCAACGGTGGTAACGCTTGCTGCCACTCCGAAAAAAATGTCCGGTCCTGCGACGCGACTAATTCAAATCTTTGGATGACGTCCCGGAGCGTTAAATTTTTAATTTGAGTCGCAGTCATAGTGGAATCTTAATCGGGTAAGGAGTTCTCTATGTAAATACTGTAATGTACTGCACGGGTCGATCGGCCCTACTATTTCGGTCATACTAGTAGAGCTGACGTTCTAACGTGATTTTATGAGTGGATTTTCAGTCGGTTCTGTTGACAATCCTATGGATAAATCGATGAATCAAAGTCTGACCCATCCGATCGTTTTCTTTGATGGCGAATGTGTGATGTGTAATGGATTTCTAGATTGGATGATGACGATCGATCGATCGGTATTGCTCCGAGTTTCACCGCTCCAAGGGGAGACAGCTAGGCGGTTGTTGCCGCCGCTGCCACACAATCCTGAAGAATGGTCTATTTATTTTCTAGATGAGACAAGATTGTATTCACAGTCGGAAGCTGTGGTCCAAATCTTGCGCCGATTGGGTGGTTTTTGGGCGATGTTGAGTGTGGCGGGTGTGGTGCCTGTGGGGGTGCGAGATGTGGTTTATCGCAGTGTGGCTAGTAATCGCTACCGCATTTTAGGAAAGCGTGATACGTGTCGTTTGCCGAATGAACAGGAGCGATCGAGGTTCTTGCCTTAGTTCAGACGATCGATAAAGCTCGATTCATTCAACGTTTATGCCAAGTCGCACGCACTAATATCGTCAGCATTAATGCACAAGAGAAAATTCCCATGAGAGAAGGAATAGCAATCAACCCAAAGGAACCCAATCGATCGGTCGCGATCGCCCGTTGAGACTCGTAAGCTAACATTTTGAACGTCGCACCCAAAACCAAAAAACTGCCGCCTCCAAAGAAAACCCAACTCGTCAGCAAAACCCACCGAGGCGTCCGCCCCTTAGCAAGGTTTCTAAAAGCTTGTCCTTCGGTTTCAATATTGCCGATCGGGTCGAAGGGATTGGGTTGGATTAGGGGACGGTAAAGCTGAGGATCGATCGGTTGTTCGGTAGTGTAGCGATCGTGATGATTTGGAAATTG
>JAYVVL010000178.1:0-4779 GCA_043787035.1 Synechococcales cyanobacterium | reverse complement strand
GTCTGGGTTGTTTTGGTCATGGGTTTGACGATCGCCCCTCGTTCCAGCCTCGCCGCCGATATCTGTCGCACCATTGAGCAGCGCACCGTTTGCATTGTCACCATCAATCGCAGCGCCAAAAATTTTTGGGAATACAACGCCGCCGTCAGCATCGACGGAAAACGCGGACCCAAAGAACCCTACGACTGTCGCAGCAAAATCAAAACCAACCCCGATGGAAGCATCACTCGTTTTGGTAGAAATTCGATCGGTGCCCTCGTTTGCCGCGCCTATCGTCCCCCCATGCGCGGAGGCGTGCCGTTAGAACTTGGTTCTGATTTTTAATAGATTGAAGAAAATTGTTTAGACCCTTAGGCCGATCAAAAAAGTGATGGTTCCAACACAATGTTTAGTGTCAATCCGTCATTATTTAGGGCATATTGGATCAAAAATAGAACCCATATGTTTGAACTCATTTCCTACACAAAATTTCGAGATACGCCCAGCGTTCGGTTTTTTGACATTACGGTCGGCACTTCCAATGCGCGCGATCTTGTGATTCATGAAGGCCCCGCCGTCAGCCCAAACGACACTCAGGATGGGTTTTGGCAGTTTTATCTGCATCCTCACCAAGAAGATAATCTCTTGTCCTTAACGGGCGGGCGGACCTTTTATCTGGTCAACTTTAGCTGGCAGGTTCCGTTTCACATGGTGCGACTTAATGCACGCGGCGATATTTTACGGATTCCACCGGGGACGTTCCATCGATCGGTCTCCGATCTCCACGGCTCCACGGTCCTTAACCAAGCGGTGCGATCGCCCGCCACAACGCTAGAGCGCGAGTTCCGGGTCTACAACAGCGCCAGAATTCCTCGCCTCTTGCACAAAACCTCTGACGCCTGCCCGAGGCCAGCGATGCATGGGTTCCCCGTCCCTTTAAGGGCCAAAGCGGCTTAGGTTCAGCGCTCGACGTAGTGGCGCAACTCCTGCGCCATGCGTCCCATTCCACGGGTTTGGTCTTCGCGAATGAACGACAGGGCAAATCGTCCGGCCAGACCCGAAATTTTTTCTTGATACAGATACTGGGTCCGATCGCCGCCCACGTCTTGCAGATCAATAGACACTTCACTAGAAAACCCCGGCACCGCCGCACGCCACTGGACCCCATAGCCATCCATCACAGACCGAACCTTTGCCCGAAACTCTAGAGGTTCATCTCCGGGGACTCGTCGCACGGCTAAGAGCACCTCACCGCCTGGAATAAAGCCCAATCGCGGACTGCAATCGTACAAAAATGTATTCCAAAACCGCCAGCGATCTTTGTACACGATCGCTTCCCATACCGTTTGGCGAGGCGCATGGATGATGGTTTCGGTGTAGAGCGTTGGCATAGGGGTGTTAGGGGTGGTGGGTTGGGGTGCCTTGGCAATTAGGGATATTATTAAATCCTGATCCCTGACTCTATTATTTCCCACCTGTCCCCTTGTCGGCCTAAAATTTAGAGCTTGCTTCAACATAATTCCTATTTTCCAGGCTAAACATCTATTTATTATGGAAACCCTCACCCCAAATCCAAGCTACAGTGTGGCCATTCGGTTCCAGACGCCTAATCATCCTGGAACGTTGACACTGGTGATTCAGGCCGTGTCTGACCTCGGTGGCAACTTAGGCCAAATAGATTTGCTTGAACAAACCCGCGAAATTTCCGTGCGGGAAATGACTATTGACGCATCGAGTGCCGAGCACGCGGAGTCAATCATCCAGTCCGTCAAGGCTCTTTCTAATGTCGTTGTCCTTTCAGCGATCGATCGCACCTTTAAAATGCACCTTGGTGGCAAAATCACGGTCAATAGCCGAGTGCCACTCACCCACCCATCCGATCTGGCCATGGCCTATACACCCGGTGTTGGTCGGGTTTGTATGGCGATCGCCGAAGACCCCGATAAAGTCTATGAATACACCATCAAACAAAACATGGTGGCGATCGTCACGGATGGTAGCGCAGTCTTAGGGTTGGGGAATCTTGGGGCTGAGGCATCGATGCCTGTAATGGAAGGTAAGGCCATGCTGTTTAAGGAGTTTGGTGGTGTCGATGCGTTCCCGATTTGCCTTGCGACGCAGGACACGGAAGAAATTATTGAAACGGTCAAACGCATTGCGCCCGTGTTCGGTGGCGTGAACCTAGAAGACATCGCTGCACCCCGTTGTTTTGAAATCGAAGCACGATTGCAGAAGGAATTGAATATCCCCGTGTTTCATGACGATCAACATGGGACTGCGATCGTGGTGTTAGCTGCATTGACCAATGCTTTGAAACTCGTGAAGAAGAACCTGAGTGACGTACAAATTGTGATCAACGGTGCAGGTGCGGCGGGAATCGCAGTCGGCGCACTGCTCAAAAAAGGCGGTGCAACGAATATCTGGATTTGTGACTCGAAGGGCATTGTGTCTCTGGATCGCACCGATTTAAACTCGGCCAAACAAGCCGTTGCGGTCGAGACCTCTGGCGATTTAGCGGTCGCAATGGCAGGTGCGGATGTGTTCTTGGGGCTGAGTGCGCCGGGAGTGGTGAGTGTGAAGATGGTCAAATCCATGGCGGCACGTCCGATCGTTTTTGCGATGGCGAATCCTATCCCAGAGATTCAACCTGAACTCGTCCAAGGTCTCGTCGCCGTGATGGCTACCGGACGCAGCGACTATCCTAATCAAATCAATAATGTGTTGGCGTTTCCCGGACTGTTCCGAGGGGCACTAGATTGTCGGGCAACGTCATTGACTACCAATATGTACTTGCAGGCTGCCCTGACGATCTCGGACTTAGTCCCCACAGATGAACTCACGAGTATCAACATCGTGCCCTCAGCGTTTGACCCAAGGGTAGCGCAGGCTGTTGCAGCAGCGGTCCAGAAGGCCGCACGCGAGGATGGTGTTGCAAAGCTGCATTAGGTGATTCTTAGCTGCATTAGGTGATTTTTAACAGAGAACTGACTCGGAGGTCCCCCGGTCCCAGATTTTGGAGGAGTATGATTCCGAAAGCCCCCAAGCTTGGGGGTTAAGGGCTTTCGGGTTAGAATAAACATAGTTTTTAATGCCGCTCTTCAATAAGAGTCCCGCCCTCATGAAGCTCATCAACAAGCCACAAATTTACTATCCCGACTGTGATGGAAAACCGATGGCTGACAATACCAAACAGTTTAGATTGATTGTCATGATGAAGGAAAATTTAGAGATTTTTTATGCCGCATTCATGAACGTCTTTGCAAATGTGGCTCCTACCAACAATGGAACGAAGATAATATTGCACCACAGGTTACATTTAAAGTCTTATCCCCTAGCAGGCCATTGACCAAGTTGCAGACATTATCGGAAGGAATCAAGGACAGATTCAGGACATTCAAACTAAGCTAAGTAGGTGAGGCAAATTAAATGTAAAGTGTAATAACCTAAAACCCTTGCTAAGCTTGAAACTATCTTAAGTTTAATTAGCGCTACCTACTTATGAACGATCGCCTTATCGTCAATCTTTCTGTCTTGATGAAACGCCCAACGGGACATAGCGTTTATATCAACAATGTCATCCCAAGACTACAGGATATCAATCCGGCGCTCTTGATTAATGAGACAATGCAGGCGGACTGGCACGATCGCTATCCCAATCTTGACTTATACCCCGTCCCTCATAATCTCAACCCGGATCATGGCCATCTCGGCTATCTTCGGCGGCTATTTTGGACCCAGTTTCGATTGCCGACACGGGTGAAAAAGCTACGCGGAAATCTACTTTTTTCCCCCATTCCCGAACTGCCTCTTGGCTCCCGTATTCCGGCTGTTGTAACGCTTCATGATTTCATTCCACTTCGGTTTTCAAAAGCACGATCGCCGCTGTATCAGTATTATCGTCACTACATTCCTCGGGTGCTGAAGCAAGCTAAACAAATCATTTGTGTTTCTGAATCTACGGCCAATGATGCGATGAAATTCTGCGCAGTATCAGCGGCCAAACTCACGGTTATTCCCCAAGGCTATGACGATCGAAACTTTCGGTTCTTAGATTTGCCCACCCAAAACTATGTCCTTTACCTAGGACGACTCAATCCCTACAAAAACCTTCGCCGTGCCATCCAAGCCTTTGCAAAGGTTCCCAATCATCAAGACTTCGAGTTTTGGGTCGCTGGGCCACCTGACTCGCGCTATACGCCCCAAATCGAGGGATTGGCCTGGGATCTTGGAGTGCGGTTACGGGTTTTGAACTATGTTCCTTACAAAGAGCTTCCGGTGTTGATCAACCATGCGATCGCCCTTCTCTTTCCGAGCCAATGGGAAGGCTTTGGGTTGCCGATTTTAGAAGCGATGGCTTGCGGAACTCCGGTGATTACGTCTAATCTGTCGTCAATGCCGGAAGTGGCCGGGGATGCGGCGATTTTGATTGATCCAATGAATGGAGATGCGATGACTAGCGCCATTGAAAGGGTTATGACTGATGCTTTATTACGACAACAGTTGCGCGATCGAGGTCTGAAACGGGCAAGTGAGTTTTCTTGGGATAAAACGGCAATGCAAACTAAAGCGCTATTGGAATCGATGGGCTAAGTTGCAAAACATGCATTACAGTTGCTCAAACCATTGCAAAACGTTCGCTTCACTGCTGTCTAGAGTTTGGGCGATCATGCTTAGGTTGGGATGATGGATTGGTTTAGGAGCGAGGTTCTAGCAAGCAGTTTGGAGCCTTATTCCTTAGTACCCGTCAAAAGACCAATGAGGAGCATCGGGAGGAAGTTTGTATACACCGTAGCCCTCGCC
>JAYVVL010000177.1:0-13000 GCA_043787035.1 Synechococcales cyanobacterium | reverse complement strand
AATTGGGAACTCCTAGCTTTTCTAGTGCATGGGCGATCGCCTCTGTTCGACTTTGTACTCCCAATTTTCGATAAATGCTTTCTAGATGCTTTCCAACTGTGCCTGTGCAGACACTCAGATGAACGGCGATCGATTTATTGTCTTTACCTTGCATTATCCAAAACAAAACTTCAGTTTCTCGCTGACTCAATCCCAATAGCTCTAGCGACTGTGATAAAGATAGCGTTTGTTCTTCTAGTAAAAGCAGGTATCGCTCCTGTTCAATCACTAAACGAATCACTAACTGTTTACCCGCCTGTTCAATGCGTAAGGGCAACTGAGCCTTTGAAAAATTAGATTCTAGAGTAGAACAACTGATTTGATGCTTAACCCACGCCCATAAATGGTCAGGCAGTTGAGAATAGCAAGTAGGCTTTGAGAAATAGGCTCTCAGCCATGCCACCGCTTGGGGTGTGATCCGTTGCACTTGTCCTTCAAAACTTAAAACGACTAAACCAATATGATTGAGCGTTTGGTGAAGTTGACTCAACTCTTGTTGTAATTGTTGGTACTGTTGAGCATTGAAGTGTGCCTGGGATAGATGAGGACGGAGAAGATTGAGGATAAGTCGATCGCGTTCTGTAAAGCTGCGTTGGGCGCGATGCAATGAAAACCCCATCAGGGTGGCATCTGTTTGCGAAACGTCGCTCCAACTGCCCGAACTTGCGTTTTGCAAGAAAAAAGTGATCTGCTCTTCTAAGGCAAGTGGTCGTAGATACTGCTGATAAAATCCCTCAAAGCACTGGAGTTCTTTCCAACTCACAAAATCTGAGATCTGATAAGCTCCATTAAGGGTCTGTGGCATGTGACGGAGAAGGGGATGCTCACCAAAATGCCGATGGATTACCCTGTCCATTTCAGGAGTAAAACGAGGAAAGTCAGGCAGAAAGGTATGTGAAATTTGGCATGTCCGAACGACAGTGGTATGGAAGATGGGCAGGTCATTGGGAACAAGCTGATTCAGAATTGTGAGCGCATCCACCGCAAATGTCTTTAGATCGTAAAAGGTATAGAGCTTTTGAATATTTTGATGGAGGTTCTGCGTATCGTGGAGTGAGAGAGTTTCCATATATTTTGGGGCTAATTTGGGGCTATTCAAATTAAGCCCTAGTCGTACAAGATTTTCCAGAAGTTGTAACAAAAGCTTCACGATCGTATGGGGTAAATGACGTATTGATTTGTAGGCGATCGCAGCGTACCTTTGTAGCAGATTCATACAGGTTGAAAGATCGCTGCTGACTGACCTAAAGATATCAGGTCATTGCCAACGGAACAGAGCCTAACCACCGCATGTACTGGACGGACTGTGGCCTCTTCGTTAAAGTTTCATCTCGCCGGTGATGCTAGTCATTAGGATTTCTACTAATGACTACATGCTTACAGGAATGTAAGTTTTTCAACGAAACTTCTCAAACATCAGGAGAAATATCATAATGATTAAATCTTCATGGGCAGTGTTACTTTGCAAGTTTAACGATGACTCAACAGAGCCATTTACCAGGGATTACTATGAAGACCTGTTTACGACATCTGGGGTCGGAACGCAGAATATGGTTGATTTCTTTCGTGATGTCTCACACGGAAATTTGGATTTGAGTGATACTCGTGTATTTGGTTGGTATACCTTAAATAAGAAGATTAGCGAATACGGATCGACTGGATCTGAAAAGCTTGAAAATCGTGGTAGCCTTATCAAATGGGCGCGTCAGGCTGCCACAGCTAACGGAGACGACCTCTCAAAGTACGTAGGTGTGCTTGTTTGCATGAATGTGCCAACCGATCTTTTTGGCGGCGGAGATGGAGCGGTGTGCGATAATTTATCAACAGATCCTCGTTATTTGGGGCAGGAGATGGGGCATTTTTATGGGCTTGACCATTCGCGTGCCGAAGGTTCAACAGAGGATTACAAAGATCGTTGGGATGTAATGAGTACAGCGAATGCGTATTCAGCCACTCATCCTCGATACAGCTTTATTGGGCCTGGACTTAACGCAGCTAACATGGCTGGTCGCGGATGGCTTGACAAATCTAGGGTCTGGGAAACTAGTGCTAGTACTGTTGATACCGTCGTATCACTTCGACCACTTCATCGCTATGATCTACCCGGATTTCTCGCCATCCAATTTGGAGAGTACTTTGTTGAATTCAGAAACAATGAACGCTGGGATGCTGGGATTCCCAAACCTGCCGTGTTAGTGCATAGATTTGAAGGCGGACATTCGTATATTGTGCCAGACAGTAATGGAAACCAAGATTTTGATGCAGGTAGTGCTTTAAAAGGATCGATTGAAATACCGGGTGTCGTTTCAGCAGCTAGGAGCATCGAAGTTCTTGAAATCGATTCGAACCAGCAATCCGCGAAGGTTCGACTTCACCACCATAACACTCGCGTTAATTATATTAACCCCGAAGAACAACCTTTTCGAAATCCCGGAGTTGCATACGGGGTTATAGTGGGCGGAGTAATTTCCCCCATTTCACCTCGTTCTCCGCTCCTTAAGACGCTGAAACATATGGCCCTTTATGAGAGCAGCGAAGCAATCTCTTCTGTTCATCTACAAAACGCTGTCAGGCTAGAAATACTGTCAGCTATATCTTCTCTTGCCCAAGATCAAATGCAAACAATGCAAGCTTTTCGACAACCAGCGCCTCCGCAGCAAACACAGTAATGTGAAGGGGAGTAGTAATGTTTAATGTTCGTGTTTTAGTGGACTAACATTACGCTCAACGGAGCGCAGCTTTGTATTTTTACTTTCTGTGCCGCACCCGGTTAGCTTCAAATTCGACCACTGATCTCGTGGTACGATCGCCAATCTTGCAGAGTATTTTGCTACGAAGCAAACGCACCATTTCATTGAACTGAATCAATCTCTCTTAGAGAATGCTTAGTACTGGATTCTGTTCTAGGCATAGGGAGTAACGGGAGAAGTGCGATCGCTTGCTTGATGACAACGCACCCTATGAGAGGAGCGATCGCACCCATAGATCTATGGGTGCGAGCATCAGGCCCATGAGAAATATTTACTGTAAGCGTGTACAAAGCTGAATGATGAGTAATATGTCGAGAGCACAAAACGATGACTACCCTACCGAACAATTTAGCGATCGCTTCCCAAACTGAAACAGCACTCAAGTAGATCTCGTTGTTTGGCTCACGAATCGCATCTCGAATATCTGTTTGTAATTGAGTATCGCCACTGATGAACCATAGAAAGATGTGCGTATCTAGCAGAATCCTCATTTGCCCTCGAATGCGCTGAGAAGATATTCTGGTAAAGGAGCATCGAAATCATCTGGAACAATAAACTCACCTGAACACAAACCAAAGGGTCGCAGTTGTTTTCGACTGGCTATAGGTCTAAGCTCGGCAATAGGTATCTCAGATCTAACAATAACCAGAGTTTCGCCTGCCTCTACCGGGTGAAGATACTTCAATGGATCACGTCGAATTTCATCAATGGTTACATTCAGCATCAGCTTACCTTGGTGTAAATTTAATAGACTATAGCTCCTTCAAGTGTTATTTTACGGACACCACAATGAATGACACTACAACTTTGGATATGACCACCAACTAGTGAAATTCCTTCAATATTTCTACCACCATCATCTACTCCAATACAAATGCAAGTCCAATACAAATGCAAGGGTGAAAACTACAGCTTTCAAAGTAGTCACCGACCTTGAATTTACCAATAGAGTTAACAGGTTCTGCCCTGTAGCTTTTAGATGCAGTTTAAAGACTTAGTATGTAGAAACTAAGCATCTAGCCGGAGTTTGCGCCCTCGCCAAGTCCAGCCCCATCCGGTTTCAGTTTTAATCCAAGACCCGATCGCAATAGCCGCCACCGCCAACCCGCCGATGCCACTAAGCCACCAATATCGTCGTGGAAGCTGAACTGTCCGCTCTAGCTGAGTGCGAATCCAATATTGCTGTACTAAGGCTGCGATCGAAACTAAAGCCCCCAGCACAGTCCACATCGTCACATTATGACCCAACAGATGAATCCCAAGATTGCTTAATCCAGCGATCGCCCCCAGCCAAGGCACTGTAAATACAAAGAGCGAAATCACTGCCGAATTCACCGTCGCTTTGACATTGCGGCGCGATCCGAGATGCCAGTTTTTGGTCCAGCCTTCCCAGAGTCCGGCGAAGGATTGATACATGCGTAGGGTGCCAAAATCGGGGAAATACGCAAACCGAAAGTTCAGGCCAGCGCCTTGAATCAATCGTGCCAGTTCCACATCTTCCACAATCTCAGACCTTAACGATCGATGGCCGCCCACCTTATCGTAGGCAGACCTGCGAAACAGCATAAAAGGACCCACTGCAAACATGGATGGATGTTCCGGATCCGCCAACTCCTGCGGCTGAAATCCCACCAGCATCAAACTTGCAATAATCGGCTGCGCAATCCACTCCCCCCAGCACCCACACTGGATCTCCAGCCACCCCGTCAGCAAATCCCACTGGTTTTGGGCCATGGCCTCGATCGCCGCCTCTATTGCTCCAGGTCTCAACCGCACATCCGCATCAATGAAGAGGACAAATTCTCCCGTAGCCCGATCGATCGCCTGCGCACAAGCCCAATTTTTACCCATCCAGCCTTCGTTCTCTGGCCGATCGACGCCCCGAATCACCCGCAACCTGCGATCGCCTTCTTCATTCATCCGCGCCAAAATCTCGCCCGTCTCGTCGCTGGACTGATCATCTACTACCCAAACCGTCAGCGTCTCCATTGATGAACTGTCCAAAACCGATCGCACACAGGCTTCGATGTGAATCACCTCATTATACGCCGGAATCACGACATCCACCCGCGCTGAACTGGTTTTGACCGCACCACGCAGGAGTGAAAACGACGGCCCTCGTTGAGCTATAGGTCCGAGACGGGACGCAAACACTGAACTGATAAGCATCGATGCGATCGGTGCCAATCCTAACCATTCCATAGCTGACCCATCTTTTCTGGAGGATAATTAGTTTACCACTGCCGAAATAGCTCAGAAGAAACCGCGATCGGTCCAAAATCAAATTTATTTACAGTGGCAATGGTTGAAATCGATGTAACGAACCGTATAGTTGTAACGGTATGGCGTAGCAATCTAGTAGAGCGGTTTTAAAAATGCCTCGAATCCTCATTATTGATGACGATGCCGCGATCGCTGAGTTGCTCGCAGTCAACCTTGAAATGGCAGGCTACGAAGTCAGTCAAGCTGCCGATGGCATTAAAGGTCAGGCCATGGCGCTTCAGATGCAGCCGGATTTGGTAATGTTGGACTTGATGCTGCCTCGGGTGGACGGGTTCACGGTCTGTCAACGATTAAGGCGCGATGAGCGAACGGGCGAAATTCCGATTTTGATGCTGACAGCCCTCAGTCAGACTGAAAATAAGGTGGAAGGCTTCAATGCTGGGGCCGATGATTATTTGACGAAGCCCTTCGAGCTAGAGGAGTTGCTCGCCCGAGTTCGTGCGCTTCTGAGGCGGACCGATCGGATTCCTCAGGCGGCGAAACATACTGAGATTTTGAACTATGGTCCGCTGACGCTGGTGCCAGAGCGCTTTGAGGCCGTTTGGTTCAATCGGACGGTGAAATTGACGCATCTGGAGTTTGAGCTGCTGCACTGTCTCTTGCAGCGCCATGGTCAGACGGTTTCTCCCAGCGAAATTTTGCGCGAGGTCTGGGGTTACGATCCCGATGACGACATCGAAACTATCCGAGTTCACATCCGCCATCTCCGCACCAAGCTCGAACCCGAACCCCGTAAGCCCTGTTACATCAAGACCGTTTACGGAGCGGGCTATTGTCTAGAACTCCCGGCCACCAGTGCCATGGAGGTCGTGACAACTGGATAATTATTTTTTCATAGGGACAGGCTTGGATTGAGGCGGCAGGGTGAAATATGGCTTATTTCGATCGTCTCGGCGTTCTATTGCCCCAATCTCTAGAAGTTTTTTCCGTGCCCGCTCCTGGGTTTTTTCATCCCGCGTGACGATCGCCTGATCGAAAATAGTCGTCCAAGACCAGAGTAAAAGGGTCTTGTTGTTGGGATCAGTGCGAAGAAATTCAGCGGTTTGTTTGAATATGGGTCCGGTCTGTCGAGTTTCTGCATCTGTCGATTGGAGTGCCCAGTCTCCAGCCTTGTCATAGGATTTTGCTGCACTAGCCGCATCGCCCAGCATCAAGAGTTGGTCAAGACCCTTAAGTCGCCACACCAAAAAGGCGCGGGGATCAGCCTGAGGCGTCAGGGCCTCAGTTCCCCGATTCATTAGGGCGATCGCATCTTCGGGCTTGCCCATTTGGTATGACATGATGCCACTTAAGAAAATGTAACTTGACACGAATCGAGGATCCAAGCGGGTAATCGTATCAAAATACATCGGAGCCAGTGGGTAGCCAACCTGCGTGCGCGTTTCACTATCGCCGTCGTACTGCACCAGATTCAGAAAAACCCAGTCTGCCATTGCGTTATCAAAGCCAAAGCTAGGCGATCGATTGAGCAAGGACAATCGCACGGCTTCTTCCTTTTGCGCCTCTTCAGTGGCGATCGTCGTGGCAGTGATGGACTGTAGACGGGGGATTTGGATGGCGATAATTCCAGCGATCGCAACTCCCCCAACTCCGACCTTGAATAAGCCCCGTCTAAATCCGTTCAACATGACTTCGATGCGCGGTTGGCGCTCTCCCAAATTCACTGGCCTTTCCCTCATCATGCTTCCCAATTTGAGAATCGGCACAGGAACAGTGGGGATTTGTATAGTTTTCTGTGTACCCTAGTAGTGGTTGGGGATTTTTTATGCCGATTCACCTTGCTACGCATCTAGCTTTTCTAAAAGACTTAAGATTTCTCTACGACTTGACATCTACTTTTTAAATAGCCTGCCCCACTATTCGATCGTTTCCGACCACCCGCTTTAAGGTGTCCTTGTCTTATGACCCATCCCCTAAAATCTTTTCTACCCCTGTCGCTGTTTTCCTGCACCTTAGCGTTGGTTGCGGCCACGGGCACTCTAATCAATCCGGTTAATGCTGTCCATGCGGCATGGAGACAGGATAGCCCTAAGGCGATTGTCGATGAAGCTTGGCAAATTGTGAATCGAGACTATGTGGATGAGACGTTTAATAAAAAAGATTGGCAAGCCATTCGGAAGGACCTAATCGGTCGTGACTATACGACCAAGGAGCAGGCATACACGGCTCTGCGGGGGGCGTTAAAACAGCTTGATGATCCCTACACTCGCTTCATGGATCCAAAGCAGTACGAGTCGCTTACGAGCCAGACCTCCGGTGAGCTATCGGGCGTCGGCATTCGCCTAGAAGCAGATATCAAAACCAAAGTCCTGACGGTCGTCGAGCCATTGCCAAATTCGCCCGCTTCAACGGCTGGAATTCGATCGGGCGATCGGGTTCTCGCGATTGATGGACGATCGACGCAGGGGATGACCGTGGAAGATGCGTCTGGCCTTATCCGAGGCAAAGAAGGGACGCGCATCACTCTTGAGATTGGACGCGGGGAAAAGGATCTCATTAAGATGCCTCTAGTCCGGGCCAAGATTGAGCTTCAGGCGGTGCGCTACAGCTCTCGCCAAGAGGGAGCGACCAAAGTTGGGTACATTCGCCTTAATGAATTCAGCAGTCACGCCGCTGACCAAATGCGTCAGGCTATTAAGTCACTAAACAAGGAAAAAGTAGACAGCTTTGTCCTGGATCTGCGGGGAAATCCCGGTGGACTCCTGCAAGCGAGTGTCGAGATCAGTCGGATGTGGATGGATCAAGGTGGCATTGTCAAAACGGTCGATCGTAAAGGGGGAGCCGAAGAAATCAGCGCCAACAGCACGGCCATTACCAATCTTCCCCTAGCCGTCCTGGTTGATAAAAATTCTGCAAGTTCCAGTGAAATCCTCACTGGAGCACTCAAGGACAACAACCGTGCCACGATCGTCGGTACGGATACCTTTGGGAAGGCGCTCGTACAGTCCGTGCATCCGCTGTCTGATGGGTCAGGATTAGCGGTTACAATAGCCCATTACTACACCCCAAACGGCACCGACATCAGCCACAAAGGGATTATGCCTGACATTGTGCTGGCGCTCGATCGTGCTCAAGTCGAACGGCTTTCCAGTAATCCAAAGCTGGTCGGAACCCTAGATGATCCGCAGTATGCACGGGCGGTCATGGCCCTACAAAAGGGAGCGAGTAAGAGCGCAGGTCTGAGTGCCCCGCTTAACCAAAAGAAAAACTCTCAGTAAGTCTAAAGGACCGATTCTTTAGGAGCAATGAGCCAGCAGCGTTCCTGGCGTTGAGTAAGGGTCTGGATGAGCGGTGATACTTCACTGATTTCAACCAGGCCCTTTTGCGTTTGAAGATTGATGCCTTTTTGGTATGGCGTATAGCCGAGGCTCTGGGAGATTCTCAATCCAACATAGTCGTCTATGTAGTCCGGATCCAATCCCTGAGCGATCGCCTTTACCTGCACTTGACGAAGCCGCTGTTGCCGATCGTTTTCTGTTAAGTCCGACACGTCCTCTGCTTTAAACAAATCTCGATCGCACCACCGACGGCTGAAATCGCTCAAGATAGGATCCGGGTGAGTTCGCCAGCGCTGAAGGTGATATTGACAAATAGTATCATCGCCGTTGAGGTAGTTTGTCAGGTTTAGGGGGGTTTGAGAATGCTGGAGCCACTGGGTTAGAGTTTCGTCAATGTCGGTTAAGTTGCTGCTAGCGAGAAGCGTTCGCCCACGGGAAAAAGCTTTTTCAAGAATCCAGGTGGCAGCAATATTTTTTCCGTGGCAATACACTTGAGAATACATGAACGACCGTACAACTAGGTAATGTTCGATCGCCGCGAGTCCTTTTTTTGCGACGACGAGCTGCTGAGTGATAGGGTCGTAGCGTAGGGCGAGAAGAATGCGATCGAGGTCCAGGTTTCCGTAGGTTGCGCCTGTCATGTAGCTGTCGCGCATCAGATAGTCCAGCCGATCGCAGTCCAGTTGGCTCGACACCAGTTGCCAAATACAGGGAATGGGGTGGGATTTTTGGTACACCTGAATAAGCTGGGGACGCAGCGTTAGGTCAGCCTGGTCTAGTAAATCTCGAATCGGCGCACATTCATTAATAATCCGGCAGGTCCAGTCTTCGTGATGAGTCCGAAAGATTTCCTCTCCCGTATGGCTCAATGGTCCATGGCCTAAATCGTGCAGCAGCGCCGCGCAGAGCACCACCGATCGATAGGGCAAAAGCTGCGGGGTCGTAAGACAAAGCCGATCGAAAGCCCGCCGCGCGATCGCCATGACGCCCAAGGAATGGGTAAATCGAGACCCTTCGGCCCCATGAAAGGTGAGACTGGCCGGACCAAGCTGTCGCAGCCGTCGCAGCCGTTGGAAGGCGGGGGTGTCGATAAGGTTGATTAAGAGATGTTCGGTGCGATCGTGTTTTGAGAGGGTGATCGCCCCATGGAGCGGATCGTGATAGGTACGTTCAGAGGGCATAGGATATTAATCTAAAGTTCTTGACTATACGATTTTGTAGAATGAGCCTCAACCTGAAGGATCGGTTGGTATTCTAATTCTGAGTAGTCTTCAACATCCATACCCGGTAAGCCAAGGAGTTAAGTAACAGTAAGTTGCATAAGACATCTCTGATAGAGTGCTCTAATATGTCAGCATACTGCCCTAAATCGCCGATTAGTGAACGCTGTCGTAAACTCAAGCCTGAACCAAAACTGACCTTGGAATCGGCCCCCTTCATTGGTATGATGACGTCTTGCGATTTTGAAAACAGTCCTCGACGCTTGCGGACGATACTAGGAGTAACTCGATTATGGCGCGCATGTATTACGACGCAGATGCAAATCTTGACTTGCTCAAGGGCAAAACGGTTGCCATCATGGGCTTTGGATCTCAGGGTCATGCCCATGCCCAAAACCTGAGTGACAGCGGGGTCAAGGTGATTGTGGGTCTGTACGAAGGCAGCAAATCCGCAGCCAAAGCCAAAGCCGCAGGTTTAGAGGTCAAATCCGTTGGCGACGCCACGAAGGCGGCTGATTTTATCATGGTGCTACTACCCGATGAAGTCCAACGTGACATCTACGAAAAAGAAATTCTCCCCAACCTCAGCGCAGGTAAAGTCCTTGCCTTCGCCCACGGGTTCAACATCAACTTCGGCCAAATTGTTCCCCCCAAGGACATTGACGTGGTGATGATCGCCCCCAAAGGACCAGGTCACCTAGTTCGTCGCACCTACACCCAAGGCGAAGGCGTTCCGGCGTTGTTTGCGGTGTATCAGGATGCGTCGGGTCAGGCACGCGATCGATCGATGGCCTATGCAAAAGGAATCGGCGGCACTCGCGGCGGCATTCTTGAAACCACGTTCCGCGAAGAAACCGAAACCGATTTGTTCGGGGAGCAGGTTGTGCTGTGTGGCGGGTTGAGTGCGTTGATTAAGGCGGGATTTGAGACCTTAGTGGAAGCAGGATACCAACCGGAACTGGCGTACTTTGAGTGCTGCCATGAGGTGAAGTTGATTGTGGATTTGATCGTCGAAGGTGGCCTAGCGACCATGCGCGACAGCATTTCCAATACGGCTGAATACGGCGATCTGACGCGCGGTCCTCGAATCGTGACGGAAGAGACTAAGAAAGAGATGAAAAAAATTCTTTCTGAAATCCAATCAGGTCAGTTTGCGCGGGAATTCGTCTTGGAAAACCAAGCGGGCAAACCTGGATTTACAGCGATGCGTCGTCGTGAAGCGGAACACCAAATTGAGTCGGTGGGCAGCGATCTGCGGGCGATGTTTAGCTGGTTGAAGAAAGCGTAGTTTCAACGGGTTCCTAAGAAAGGGGTGGACCGATTCGGCAATCTTTCTTAGGAATCATTTGAGGAAAACTGTGAGTTACGATCGATGGGCTTACGTTTGAGATGACTGAAGATAAACGATCGCCTTAGGGTCGGATTTGAAGTGAGGGTCGATCGAGCTTACAAATCGTCCTGTTTTAAACCAGTTCGTTTTGCAATTCTGGAAAGCATTCGCGGACCAATTTCATCTCCATCATGAAATGCAAAAACTACATCTGCCCAACCTTCTTTAAATAAAATCTTGTGGGAACCACCGGATTGAGGTTTGACTTCCCACCCGATACGTTTTAGTGCGGCAGAAACTTGTTTCGCCTTTGTCGATGGCCACTCACTCATGCTGCAACGAAGGCAATATGATGAAATGCCGCTGAACGATCGCCCTGTTGTTCAATGGCATCAGCTAGGACTCGAAGGGCCAGCGCTCTGACTTGGCTCAACGCTTCCTCTCGACTGTTGCCATAAACCATCACACCGGGAATGGCAGCGACTTCTGCAATCCATCGCCCATCGTCTTCCTGTTCAAGTTCGATCGTGAGGTCCATGGCGTACTCTCTGTGAAATTGGTCTTCCTATTTTAACGAAAAATTGACTAGAAGAGATGGAAAGATGGGCGTTGGTATCAAATTCAGTAACGATCGCTACCTCGAACTCATGTTGGCGTTTCCTCCTCGTCCGATCGCTTGTGATACGGATCTGACGTTGGTGCAACAGCAGGTCAATCGACTTTTGGATAGTGGCCTAGTGGGAAAAGATGAACAGGATTATTTGAAGCTATTAGGGCTTTTAATTTATGATTATGAAGAGCGGAATGAGCCTAGATTTGAGATGACTGAAGATGAACGATCGATCGCGTCACAGGAAGGGTGAGGATGAGGGGCGATCGGCTATGTATCTGATATTTGGGGGAAAACTTTTTTCGCGGTTGTTCCACACACCTGTACAAACATTCCATCAAACGTACCGCCCACTATACCGCCAACAAGTGGAATCAATTTCATGATATTGATTACGCCCTTTTCCCCTGCTTTGGTCACTAATTTAAAGCCAACTTTTCCGTTGATTTCACTCAAGACTTTACCTGGTATCTGATTAATGATGTTTTGAAAAACCTTGGTCCCAATGGTAATTCCTGCGGTTTTAAGAACTTCTTCTCCGGCTTGACCAATCAAACAGAGTAAAATCATTGTCTTGACTCGCTCGGAGTGAATGTCATAGCCACGTAGATGCGCAATCGCGGCAACAGTATTAGATCCAATGGCATAAGATGCTGCTAAGCCCACTGGAATCGTGACAGGCATTGTGGCAATACTGCCTAACCCCGTAACAAAACCTGTTCCAACTGCATATGTTGTTCTCCAAGCAATAATTGAGTTAATGGCATCATCAATACTGTCTGCATCATTCAAATGATCTGCTGCAACTTTCTCCGCAGATGGCAAAACATTCAAGCCATTAACTCCAGCATTAGTAATCCACTCAAGAGTTGATGTGACAAGATTGCCGTTTTTGTCGCTGTCTGTGTTGATTGAAGCCATGGTAGTTAAATCTGTTTTCTGTTACTTTGAGAATTTTCTACAGACCTAATAATATATCAGGGTTAAATTCATAGTCCATTCGCTGTGAATTTTTCACTTCATCTTCATAACTAAAACCCGACCACATCTCTAACGGGAATACCTTCAGGAATTCCAGCTTCACCCCAATCATAATCGGGTAAAGCTCCGCTCAAATCTGCATCTAGCCAATCTCTGCGTTTCAGCATTGATAGACTGAGTGACCCTTAATGCCACTAAAACCGATCGCTTTCCCTCCGGCGGAAGTTGCGTAACCAGCTAAATCACTTGCTCAAGCGTAACGTCTAAACTCAGCATGGCTTGTGGATTGTGATGGGATTACGCCCATTCTAACTCAGGCCGTCCGGCGATGATTCTCCTTTCATCCGCACCACCAAAAAACGATCGGGTTCTTGCCCCTGACTAAAATTCTCCAAATCGGGATACTCCGATAATAATCCATGAACCGCACGACGATCGGCAGACGACAACCCATGCATCTCAGAGGGTTCTCCGGTTTCGCGGACTTGGGCAACTGCTTCGGTCACTTG
>JAYVVL010000176.1:0-13011 GCA_043787035.1 Synechococcales cyanobacterium | reverse complement strand
GCCTCATAATCTGCCGTAATCGTGGCATCTTGATCAAACTCCAGATCCTCCTCGAAGGGATTAGCAAAGGGATTCGTATCGACACGGACGGTTTCATCTTGGGAACCATTGGCCAAATCGTCTAGGACGATCGCAAAAGGATCACTCATGTCTGGCGCAGCTTGACGAGGCGTAGACGCCGCCACCGCCGCCACTGGAGGAGCCGGGGGCGCACTTGGAGCCGATGGGGCGGGTGGGCTAGCGGAAGTGCCAGACGACGTAATACCCGATAAGGTGCTACCCGAGGTGGTCCCAGAATTCTGGTACACAGCCGCTCCAAAGGCATAGAGAACCTGTTGAGTCGCTTTGAGGTAGCTCTTGAAGGACTCTAGCGGAATCTCTGAATCAGAAATAGCAGCCTTCAGTGCAGCTACTTTCGCGGCGGCGTCAAGCTTCAGATCTTCATTGATCAACTCTCCATTGTCGCGGAGGGTCGATTCGTAGGAGTAGAACAGGCTTTCAGCACTGTTTTTGAGATCCACCAGTTCCTTACGTTGAGAATCTTCGTCGGTGTACAGTTCCGCCTCTTTCCGCATTCGATCGACTTCGTTTTGGCTCAGACCGCCGCTGTTTGTAATTTCCACGCTCTGTTCACGTCCAGTTCCTTTGTCACGGGCCGAGACTTTGAGAATGCCATTGGCGTCGATTTCAAAGCTCACCTCGATTTGAGGCACCCCACGCGGCGCAGGAGGAATCCCAGTGAGTTGGAACTTCCCGAGACTCTTGTTATCCCGAGCCATCGCCCGTTCCCCTTGGAGCGGATGGATTTCCACCGAGGTTTGACCGTCGGTGGCAGTAGAGAAGGTTTGAGTCCGGCTGCTGGGAATGGTGGTGTTGCGCTCGATGATTTTGGTGAAGACTTCGCCCAGGGTTTCGATGCCCAGAGAGAGCGGCGTCACATCAAGCAGCAAGACATCCTTCACTTCACCGCCCAAGACCCCAGCCTGAATGGCCGCGCCTAAGGCCACCGCTTCATCCGGGTTCACCGATCGATCGGCAGATTTCCCATTACAGAATTTTTTCAGCGCTTCTTGGACCGCTGGAATCCGGGTAGAGCCGCCCACCAAGATAATCTTATCCAAGCCATCGACCGTCATTCCAGCATCTTTGAGCGCCATCGCCATGGGATCCAGAGTGCCCTGAACCAACGTCGCCGCCAGTTCTTCAAACTTCGCCCGAGTCAAATCCACTTCTAAGTGCTTTGGACCGGACGCATCAGCGGTGATAAACGGGAGGTTAATAGACGTACTCGTTGTGCCAGACAGCTCAATCTTGGCGCGTTCTGCGGCTTCCCGGAGACGCTGGAGGGCCATCTTATCGATCGACAGGTCGAGACCTTCCTGCTGCTTAAAGGTGTCCGTTAGCCAGCGCACCACAACAGCATCAAAGTCATCCCCACCAAGGTGGTTATTGCCCGACGTGGCTTTAACTTCAAAAACCCCATCGCCCAACTGCAAAATCGAGACATCAAACGTCCCGCCGCCTAAGTCAAAGACCAAAACAATTTGATCGAGGTCCTGCTTGTCCATGCCGTAGGCTAGAGCCGCCGCCGTGGGTTCGTTGATGATTCGGAGGACTTCTAAGCCTGCAATGGTCCCCGCATCTTTGGTCGCCTGACGCTGGGCATCACTGAAGTACGCCGGAACTGTAATCACCGCCTGGGTCACTTCCTCGCCCAAGTAGTTCTCAGCATCCTGCTTCAGCTTCTGTAACACCATGGCAGAGACTTCTTGAGGCGTGTAGTTCTTGCCGCGAATCGCAACGTCCACCGTGCCATCTTTGCCGTTTACGCAGGTGTAGGGGGATCTAGAGCGCTCTTCTTCAGTGTCATCCCATCGCCGACCGATAAAGCGCTTGATGCTGAAGACCGTATTTTCGGCATTGGTCACGGCTTGGCGCTTGGCCAACTGACCAACGAGGCGATCGCCCGCTTTGCCAAATCCCACAATGCTCGGAGTCGTCCGTCCGCCTTCAGAGTTGGCAATCACCGTCGGCTGCCCGCCCTCTAGAACCGCAACGCAACTATTCGTGGTTCCCAAATCAATTCCAATAACTTTTCCCATAACAAATTTGAGGTAGGTAGGCGCAAGGCCGAGGTGAATAACTGAACTGAGCCGTATCTGCCGTGTCTTATAAAAACAATATTCCTCAAAACTTGGCAAATCCCAACAGGGTCAACAGGAATAACTTTAGGATATGTCTGGATCCTAATGAATAGACCTGAATCCAGAAGGATATACTTAGCCTATTCATCAGGATTTTGGCGGTATTTGGAGATACATTAACAGGCAAAGTTCCAACCGAAAACTATCCTTCTGTCAGGGATCCTTCTTCCGGAGCTGCGGCAACTTTCACCCGAGCATGACGAATCACCCGATCGCCCATCATGTAGCCCCGAATGAGTTCTTGCATTACAGTTCCTTCCGGATAATCCGCCGTAGGTTCACTCATCAGTGCCTCATGGAGGTTAGGATCAAACACCTTCCCTTCGGAGCGCATAGGCGAGACACCAATTTTTTTAAGCTGGGCCACCATGTCTTTGTAAACGCCTTGATAACTATTTTGAATTACCGTCTCACCGTCTGTTTGGGGCTTAACAGACGATCGCGCTCGCTCAAAGTTATCAACCACTGACAATAAATCCGTCACCGTGGATATTTTAACCTGAGCTTCAATATTTTCTTTCTCTTGCTGAGTCCGACGACGGAAATTCTCAAAATCAGCGGCGAGCCGAAGATATTGATTTTTGTAATCCTCGGTCTCTGTTTTCAAAACTTCACATTCACGATCCTTGGCCGCGTAGGTCGATCGCAGCTCCATGAAAGCCGCTTCGTAATCCGTGTCATCGGCATTATCCGAGGACGTCTGAGATGAGGCTATATCGACGACAGCATCGACTGCAACCGCTTCGGGCGTCCCAAATGGAGCCGCTAGCCGATCGCCCTCGTCAGCGGGGATATCCAGCAGTTCCTCAACCGTTTCAATTTGATTTTCTTCACCTATCATGCACATTTCCCTCACTTATGAAACCATTTACGCGTTTGTACATTGTGCCCGATCGGGGCAGAGGTTGGAAAACCTTTCCATGACAAATTAGGATCTTGTGAAGAATTTGGGGCAATATCTTAATAAGCAAGCCCCACTTGGTTCCACCCATTCGACCCCATCAACCATGACGAACACCCCCTCGCAGCGACGCGCACTTATCGTCCAGAACGGCTTTTCACCGTTTGGGAACAAGCTGATTCAATCCGGCTACGCTAATCAAGAGCAAATCCAGAAGGCGCTCATGGATAGCCGTCGCTCAGGGAAATCTCTGACCGAAGCGATTGAACTCATCACCGGACAGCAGCTTTCACTCGATTTGCTGCGTCAGTATAAGAAGCAGCAACTCTTCGAGCTTAAGATTCTTTACGGGGTCGAATCCCTAGATCCGGAAGTCAACCAAATTGCCAACACCCAAATTGGCCAACTCATTGACACCCTCATTCCAATAGACGTCTGCCGCCGCTACCAACTCGTCCCCCTGTCTCAAGCCGATAATCATCTCCTCGTGGCGATGGTCTACCCGGACAACCTTGATGCCCAAGATGACCTCAACCGCATCCTCCGCGCCAAAGGCTTGACCCTCCAGCGTCTCGTCATAACCAACGAAGACTACAATCGCCTCATCTCCCAGTACCTCGACGAGCGAGTTCAAAAAGACCAACAGGCCGAACAGCAAGCCCGCGTGGACGTGAAAGCGGAACTCGAAGGGCTCGAAGACTATGCCGAACTTGAAGAAGGCAGCGCCGAAAACGTCGATCTCGACTCTGTAGGAGATGCCGAGGCAGCACCGATCGTCGCTCTTGTCAACAAAATTCTAATCAAAGCGCTCCAGACCGGGGTTTCCGACATCCACATCGAGCCTCAAGAAGAATATCTTCGGATCCGATTTCGCAAAGATGGGGTGCTTCAAGAAGCCTTTGAGCATCTGCCCAAGAAAATCATTCCCTCTGTCACCGCCCGTTTCAAAATCATCTCCCAGCTCGACATTGCCGAACGCCGCGCGCCGCAAGATGGCCGGATTCGCCGCGTCTTCGAGGGTCGCAAAATCGACTTCCGAGTCAGTACTTTGCCCAGTAAGCACGGTGAAAAAGTCGTTCTGCGGATTTTGGATAACTCCGTGACTCAGCTCGGCCTTGACAAACTGATCCAAGACCCAGCGTCCCTGGAAATGGTTCAGGAAATGGTGCGTCGGCCCTTTGGTCTCATCCTTGTCACAGGTCCAACGGGATCAGGAAAAACCACCACGCTCTACTCCGCCCTTGCCGAACGAAACGAACCTGGCGTCAACATCAGTACGGCAGAGGATCCGATCGAGTATAGTCTCCCCGGTCTGACCCAAGTTCAAGTCATCCGCGAAAAAGGAATGGACTTTGCCGCCATCCTTCGCGCCTTCCTTCGCCAAGATCCCGATGTCATCTTGATCGGAGAAACCCGTGACCGAGAAACAGCCAAGACGGCTATTGAAGCCGCATTGACGGGGCACTTAGTCTTAACTACCCTTCACACCAATGATGCCGCCGGAGCGATCTCACGACTTGATGAAATGGGCGTCGAACCGTTCATGGTTTCGGGCGCACTCATCGGCGTGGTTGCCCAGCGTCTGGTCCGCCGCGTCTGTGACGAATGCTGCATTCCCTACAATCCCAGCCCGGAAGAACTTGGACGCTTTGGACTTACCACCTCCCGCGACACCCAGACCACCCTTTACAAAGCCAACTCTCTCTCTCCTCAAGAAATCCAGAGCGCTCGCAGTCAGGGAACTCTCTGCCAAAAATGTGGCGGAGTGGGCTACAAAGGACGCTGCGGAGTCTATGAAGTTATGCAAGTCAATGAACGACTCCAAGTTCTCATCAACGAAGGCACCCCAAGCGACCAGCTTAAGGAAGCCGCCGTCGAAGAAGGAATGCAAACCCTGCTGGCCTACAGCCTCAACCTCGTCCGTCAAGGTTTAACCACTTTGGAAGAAGTCGAACGGGTCACCTTTACCGACACGGGCGTAGAATCTGAGATGCGCGCAAAACGCAAAAGCGTGCTGTCTTGCCGGACTTGCAACGCAGAATTGAAGCAAGAATGGCTAGAGTGCCCGTACTGCCTCACCTCCCGATTCCAGGATTAGCCGCTCAATTTCAAAAATCTCTACATCCCTCACATCCAAACAGGAGACTGAAACCATGGAACTGATGATCGAAGACTTGATGGAGCAGCTCATTGAAATGGGTGGATCCGATCTTCACCTCACCGCAGGTCTCCCCCCCTATTTCCGCATCAGTGGGCATCTTCAGCCCATCAGCGATCAAATCCTTAGCTCTGAGGAATGCCAACGCCTCATCTTCAGTATGCTGAACAACACTCAGCGTAAGAACCTAGAGCAAAACTGGGAACTAGATTGCTCCTACGGGGTCCGAGGTCTAGCCCGGTTCCGGGTCAATGTCTACAAAGACAGAGGGACCTACGCCGCCTGTTTGCGCGCACTCAGCTCTAAAATCCCCAACTTTGACAAACTCGGACTGCCCGATGTCGTGCGAGAAATGTCGGAGAAACCTCGGGGATTAATTCTTGTGACAGGTCCAACGGGATCCGGCAAGACTACGACGCTAGCGGCCATGATCGATTTGATCAACCGGACCCGCGCCGAGCACATCCTCACCGTTGAAGATCCGATCGAATTTGTCTACGAACCCATCAAGAGCCTTATTCACCAACGCCAACTCGGCGAGGATACCAAGAGCTTTGAAAACGCCTTGAAGGCCGCACTTCGGGAAGACCCCGATATCATTCTGGTGGGAGAAATGCGGGATTTGGAAACCGTTTCTCTCGCCATTAGTGCAGCCGAAACAGGTCACTTAGTCTTCGGCACCCTGCACACCAGCTCCGCCTCCCAAACGGTCGATCGGATGATCGATGTCTTCCCCGCCGAGCGCCAGACCCAAATCCGTGTCCAGCTTTCCAACTCTCTCGTTGCGGTCTTCAGCCAAACCCTAGTACCCAAGAAAAATGTCAAACCGGGCGAATTTGGTCGGATCATGGCCCAGGAAATCATGATCATCACCCCAGCGATTTCCAACCTCATCCGAGAAGGAAAAACGGCACAGATCTACTCGGCGATCCAAACGGGCGGCAAACTCGGGATGCAAACCCTTGAAAAAGTCCTCTCTGACCAATACAAACAGGGCTTAATCACCTTCGAGGCGGCCATGTCCAAGACCTCCCGGCCCGATGAACTCCAACGTCTGATCGGAGGAACCCCGGCCAATGCTGGGCGATAACGTCCTGATGATGATTTAGACGATCGTCTAAACCTTGTCTAAACCCCTGGATTTGTTTCAATCCAAACGATTGAGCCTAGAATCAACACCGAGCCACCGTTCCATGACTCCATAGGACCCAGACCCATGCCAACCTTCGTTGCCCAAGTGCGAGATTCCCGTGGTAACACGATTAAGCAAAAAATTGCAGCGTCCAACCTCGCTGAGGCCCGATCGACCCTCAGAGATCAAGGACTCTTCGTCCAAGACATCAAGCAAAACGCAGGGATAGGCAGCCTGGATCTCAAGAAGATCCAGACCTCAATGGTCAGCGTAACCATTAAGGACAAAGCCGTCTTCTCAAGACAGTTTGCGGCGCTCGTAAGTGCCGGGGTGGCCATGGTTCGCGGGTTGGGCGTTCTCTCGGAGCAATGCACCAACCCCAAGCTCAAAGTCGCATTGACCGCCGTCAGCACCGACATTCAAGAAGGGGTCAGCTTATCTGATGCCATGCGGAAGCATCCAGAATGTTTTGACAACCTTTACGTCAGTATGATCCAAGCCGGGGAAGTGGGCGGGGTGCTAGATGAGGTTCTCGGACGGCTTGCGAAGTTGCTAGAAGATACCGCACGCCTGCAAAACCAAATCAAATCAGCCTTGGCCTATCCTGTGGTAGTCGGCAGTTTGGCGACGATTATCTTTTTGGCGATGACCATTTTTATTATTCCGGTGTTCGCGGGGATTTTTAAGGAAATTGGGGGCGATCTGCCGGCCTTCACTCAAGTCATGCTCGACATTAGTGAATTTCTTCGCAGCCCGAAAGTTCTAATCTTAGTGATCTTGATTCCGATCGTCGTCTTTTCCTACAAGCGCTATTACAGCACCCGCGTCGGTCGCGAAACGATGGATCGCTTCTTCTTGAAAATGCCCTTGTTTGGAGATTTGATCCAAAAATCAGCAACCGCAAGATTCTGTCGGACCTTCGGAGCGCTCACTCGATCGGGCGTCCCCATCCTGACCTGTCTCGAAATCGTCCGGGACACCGCCGGAAACCAAATCATTGCCAACGCCGTTGATGAAGCGCGCCGCGAGATTCAAACTGGCGGCATGATCAGTATTGCGCTCCAGAAAGAACAAGTCTTCCCGATTATGGCCATTCAGATGATCAGCATCGGTGAAGAAACCGGAGAAATCGACGCAATGCTAATGAAAGTGGCTGATTTCTATGAGGATGAAGTGGAGCAAGCCGTCAAAGCCCTCACCAGCATTATGGAACCCATCATGATTCTCTTTCTGGGCGGAATGGTTGGCTCAATCTTGCTCGCCATGTATCTCCCCATGTTCAAAGTCTTCGATAAACTCGGCTAAGACTCAACTCAAAACGGCTCCACCTCGATACCCCACCTCCGTATGACTATTGAGAAAATAGATTATGAGGAGTTACTGGCGACCTACAGCTTAACAACTGAAGCGATCGCCCTCCTCCGGCAGCATCGGCCTTATCTCGAACTGATGCCCAGTATGCGACGACCTGAAGACAGTCTCATTACCGTCCCTCTGCCCATTGTTCGGGTCCGAAAACTCCAGTCTAATTCCAGCTCCAGCGGTTTCGGAAACATCTATAGTTCCGAACCGATGCAGCTTCCCTGTGAGGTTGCCTTTCTGATGTGTGACCCTGAATGGAAAGTCAAAACGGGGCGCGAGATTTTTGTCTTTATCCACCGCCCTGGAGAAGATTTATCTGAGATTCTAGGCCGCTGGAGACAGACCCAGGTCATCCTAGGCAAAGAGTATGAATGGATTCTTCCGCTGCGTCATCAGCATCTCTTGACCGAGGGCGCAGATAAAATCTACCCTTTGTTTGTGTTGTCACAAGACTCACCCGATCGCATTCGTCGGGGTCTCAAAGGCGCACATCTTCCCTGCCTTACTCAGCACGCTCTCTCCAAAGAAGGCGTTGTGGACGATCTGTTCCCACAGCCTCGTTCAGATTCTTTTTCGGAAGTATGGTCAGAGCCGACAGCGCCAATCGAACCGCCAGAACCATAACCCTGCTCAACATCAAATCAAGCTCAGTGATAACTAGTGTCCCAACTTCTTCAGCTTAAGTTTCAACCGACGTCGTTTTGACACCGTCATACTTGGGTCAACCGGGAGTCCGATCGGTTGGATGACCTGATATTTACGCTCTTCTTCTAAGTCTTTTAGCGACTGATACTTGACCCAATGAATGCAATCCACCGGACAGGTCTCGATCGCCTCTTGAATCAACTCAACCGAATCACCATCTTGGCGAATCACCCGAGACCTGCCGTAATCTGGCTCAATGTAAAACGTATTGCGGGCGACGTGAGCGCAGTTCAAACAGCCGATACAGGTCGTTTCGTCTACATAGACCCCTTGCTGCTCAAAGACGCCTCCAAGTTCAGGCTCAAAGCCCGATCGCCCATCATCACATTCAGATAGCCCCAGTGACAGCTCCGGCTCAAACCCTGAACGAACCGGAAGAGGCGTTACACCATGGGATGGTATAGAAATAGAAGGAGGGCGATCGTCTGGCATAATCCTAAGCACTCCAGCGTTGCAACACCAAGCGAATCGTGCCGTCCTGCCGCTGTTGCTGCTCGGCAACCGCAAAACCCTGCTGCTCACCTTCACTCAAAATTGTATTGTAGGCGTAGCGCTGCGTCACCTGCTTAATAAAGCGATCGACCGAACTATTCTGCTGCCAGAACTGAAGATCTGTCACTAGCTCGTAAGAGACGCCATTCCAAGCAAATCCGATATCGTAGCCATTGTGCTGCTCGATCACCACATCAGCAGTCTGGGTCAACCCCTGATAGCCCCGAACCTGACAAGGCCCCGACTTCCAATCCATTTCGAGATCGCTCAGCGCCGACTTCAAGAGTGGTAAATTCCGAATCTGAGTTTTAATCTGGCTAAAGTGAGACATGGTTACGACTCGTACATTAAGTGGACAAAAAAGCAGTTGGACAGTTAAGCAGGTGAAAAACTAAGCAAGTGACCTCGTAACCGGATGCGGGTCAAATCTACCAATCGCTAAAAGAACCATCTTGGGTGACATTAGCAACGGACGTATCCGCTTTAATCGGCTGTGAAAAGTACTCAGAAGTGGACTGCTGCTGCTGAACAATACCTAGCTGAGCCTCGATCGCCGCCGTGACCTCCGCACAGGAAGCTCCCATAATCCCCGTTACTTTCTCCTGAACCCGACCATCTGGATAAATGATAAATTCAAGAGTTTCCATAACGTTATTCGGACCAATTACTAAGGGACGACTTTTATCTGACGGTTCCTAACTATAAAAACCAAGATAAATCTTAGTGTCGCGTAACTTCACTATGCAGTCAAGGGGAACTCTGGGCAGACTCAAGATTCCATCCATAAAGTTTCATGACCGATTTTATGCCAACGAGGGGTCACGCCCCATGGGAAGAATCTCAACCACCATGTTACAAAAAGTACATGATTGTTCTAGATGTACCTGGAATACCAGTTCATCTCTTCTTCCCTTTCCGATACCTCTAATTTTTGGCGATTGTGATGACTTCTTCACTTCCGGTCACAACTTTATTACGGCAACGATACTTGATCCAGCAGGTGCTTGGACAGGGGGGATTTGCACGGACTTACTTGGCGATGGACCGAGAGCGCTTCCAAGAGCATTGCGTCATTAAAGAATTTGTAGTCTCTTACCAAGATGATGCCCTAATCCGGAAAGCAAAAGGGTTATTTAAACGCGAATCCAGCATCCTCCACCAGGTCAAGCATCCCCAAATTCCACGCTTCTGGGCGGCTTTTGAAGAGGACGATCGACTCTTTCTCGTTCAGGACTATGTAAAGGGTGCAACCTATCGAAAAATCCAGCAAGAGCGCACGCTAGCGGGCAAAAATTTTACTGAGATTGAAATTATCCATCTTTTGACTCATCTCCTTCCAGTCTTGAGCTACTTGCATCAGCGCCAAATCGTTCACCGAGATATCTCTCCTGATAACATTATTCTTAAAGTCTCTGAACCGGGTCAAACAGCGATCGAGAAGTCTATGGGACTTCCTATTTTGATCGATTTTGGAGCCGTCAAAGAAGCTACCAGCGGACTCACACTCGTCTCTTCGATGACCCGTATTGGCAAAGTGGGCTATGCTCCCCCCGAACAGCTGCAAACGGGCAACGTTAAGCCCCATAGCGACCTTTACGCCCTAGCCGTCACCTGCTTGGTGCTCCTCACTGGACGCGAACCTAACGTTCTGATCGACAGTCAAGATTTGAGCTGGCGCTGGGACCCTTACATCCAACTCAGCGATACGCTCGCAACCATTTTGCGCAGGATGTTATCGCTGCATCCCGGCGATCGCTATCCTCGTGCCTATGATGTTTGGACCGATCTCTTACCCCTTGCCCAAACTACACTTTCAGCGGATCAAATGATTTCGGATACGGCTTGGGAGGAAGAAGACGAATTAGCCGAAGCTCTCATAACGACCTACGAGGTAGCGCAGCAAAACATGAGGCCAAGAAGCAGCGTAACCACCCAAAAACTTAAAATTGAGCCGATCAAAACCGATCGAACGTGGTCTCAAAAAACAGACCTCATGCCAACGATTCAAGAGCGATCGGCCTCATCCCTACTCTCATGGCAGAGCCTCTCACCGCTCAAAGCCGTCACGGTTAGCCTCCTTGCCACACTGGGTATCGGTGCTTGTATTTTCCGCACGCCGATGATTTTTGGCAGTGCGAATATCCTTCAACCCGGACTCGCAGCCCCCGGACAAGTGGCCCCCGAAGCCACACCCGACATGACGCCTAACAATGGACAACCCCACGAAATTCGGTTTGGTCTTGGAGAAATGTCAAAAGTCGTCCAGGGCAACCTCCAAGGAAATCGGGTCCAAGTTCATACTATTCGGGCCTCGCGAGGACAAATCATGACGGCAGTGCTTAATGGGTCGGGTGTGTTCATGAATCTCGTGCGCGGCGACAACCAAGCCCTAGAGTCCTCGTCCTACCAAACCCGCATCTGGACCGGAACCCTGCCAGCAGATGATGACTACCAAGTCCACGTTTCTGGAAGCGGCTCTTATTCGCTGGAGGTCTCAGTAACGCCCCTTAGTCGTCAAATCCCGATCGAGACTCAGCGTATTAAATTTCCCGTTGGAAAGGCAGGTACTACGGTCACCGGGACACTTCAGACCCAGCAGATGAAGCGTTATTTTGTCAATGCTAAGAATAGTAAGATGATGATTTTGAGTGACGTCCAGGGATCTGTAACGGTAGGTATCCTAACGCCCAAAGGCGTCCGCATCGGCGGGACGTCCGTTCAATCCAAGTCTTGGCAAGGCCGCGTGCCAATGGATGGCGATTACGTCCTTGAAGTCACTTCAGAGAAGCAAGCTACACCCTATGCGCTATCCATAGAAATCTATTAGATTGCAATCTATCTAACTATTAATTTAAGGAACGAGATAGGCTTTCACCCGATCGATTGGATTTTCAGATGCCGACAGAACGACCCGAACCCTGTAGGAACCGCTGGTTGGAGGCAGCTTGGTTAGTGCGCTAAGTTCAGAGAGGACGCTTGATGAGTATTTCTGGGCGATTTCTCCCACGGGCGCAATAGATGCGATGGTTCCGTCTGCATTGACCGTCAAGACATACTCAACATCTTTGGATAGCTGTTCGGGTGGATTCCACCGACGACCCACTTGGTCCTGAATCTCTCCGAGTTGGGTCGATCGATCGATCGGCGGCGAGGGTTCAGCGTCTACATTCGCATTGGCTTTGCGGGCGCTGCTTGAACCGGGCAGTGGGGATACAGGAACACCTTGTGCTATTGAGGCGGCGGGAGCGGCGGATTTTCTAAGAACAGGAGCCACATTAGAAACACTCGCTTCAGGGATGTTTACCGTCGTTCCTTGAGGGGTTGAGGTCGTCTTTTGGACGATGACTGTTTTTGGCTTGGCGGTCCCTGACTCAGGATTTTCTTTAGCGGCGTCAGAGGTTGGAGCGGGCAAAACTGGGATCCCTTGATTGGAGGCGATCGCACCTGCGTTGGGAAGATTAGACGGAACTTGAACGGGAAGATTTCCGGTGTTGAGCGGCGGCGAGAAGGCGGGCGGGGGAACGGGCAATGGAACCGGTGCATTTCGTTGGTCATTGCTGCTGGCTGAGGTGGCCACGATCGGCTGCTGACCAGATTTCCCAAATTGATTCAGAGCGGTTGCGGTTAATCCCACTGCCAGTAATGTCCCCGCTGCAATTTTGCCCCAAACAGCGGTCGATCGCGTCCAAGCAAAGTTACGCGTCAAAACTGGAAGGGCAATCGTTTCAGCGTCGTGCTCATCAAGGACAGCGGCAAGATCAGCCAACTGCGTGGACGTCAAGGCGAGATCGGGTCCAGTAGCTTCTGTGGCGAGGGTTCCGAGGGTAAGCGTGTGGGCGAGAAGCCCCTTGGGCTGAAGGGTAATGCCCTGGGGAGGGGTTTGCCTGTGCTCAGGTAGAAAAACTCCTGTCAGCGACGCGTCCATTGAATCAGCTTCGGAAATGGCAAACGTGGGCGATCGGGTCAGAAAAGTCTGTACGTAGCGGGTAACGGCGTCAGTCAAAGCCTCTAGTTTCAGACGATCGCCCCTTAACACGACCCACTGATCCTCCCCCAT
>JAYVVL010000175.1:0-1572 GCA_043787035.1 Synechococcales cyanobacterium | reverse complement strand
TGTCTTCAATCTCGTCTTCAATCGCACGTCCATTCGTTAACAGACTGTAATCTAGGGATTTAGAATTAGCGATCGCTGCTGCCTGATATCCCTTTGCTTGTTTCTGTTTTACCAACATATTGAGCTTGTTCGTTGCAGCGTTGATGTTACCGATCGCGTGGAGTTTAGATTGAGCCGTGCTGCCGACTCTGCCATATTCCACAAAGAGATCGCCATTCTCCAACACCCAAGCAGACCAGAACTTGTTATGGTTCTCCATCACATCGACACAAATCAAATGGGATTTTGTAATTGAACTTTCTAAATCCACGGTGACTCCTCCATCAGAATTTTGAGAGTTTAAAAAACCGGGAGAAGTTGGGTCTTCTCCCGGTCTTGGATTAATCGGCGAAATTGACGAGGCGATCGCCCAGTTGAATACCGGGTTCCGATCGGGTTGGTGATTCGCGAACGAAGCTAGCATTGCCAGAACTCGCCCATTCGCGTAACGCTAGCAATCGCTGATTATTACGGCGGAATTGGGGTTCCTTTAAATTGATTTCCGTGAGCAGGATGTCTAGCGTTGTCAGTCCTGGTTGTCCCGCTGCATAGGCTGCAACCGCTGTTTCATGGACGACCTTACGAATCTCATCACCCGTAAAATCTGGGGTTTGTTCCGCTAAAGTATCTAACCAGGATTGGGCGATCGTTTCATCCAAAGCCTCCAAGAGTCGATACCGCTGCATCTGGACTTGAAAGATCCCTCGACGGGCTGGAATATCTGGTAAATCGACCAAGAAGCATTTGGCAAACCGTCTCAGGAATTCAGGTTTGAGTTTCCACGGTTCATTGGCAGTTGCTGCAACGAAGACAGGTGACTGATGTTCCTGAAACCATTGCAGTAAGTAGCCCAGAATCCGACTGGACGTACCGCCATCACTTTCACTACTGCCCAACATCTTGTCGATTTCATCAATCATTAGGATGCTAGGGGCCATCGCTTCAGCAGCTTGGATAACAGCTCTGAGATTCGCTTCAGAGGCACCAAGTTCCTTTTGCATCAGTTTGGACAGATCCAGAACGACGATCGGGAGTCCCCATAGTTTAGCCAGACATTTGACACCTAGAGTTTTCCCGGTGCCGCCTTCGCCTGCGAGGAGCATTCCTTTAGGGAAGGGGATGTTCCATTCGTCTTGGGCTTGTGGTTCCAGTAAACAAGCCATGCGGGTGGCCCAATCGGTGAGAACGGGCATTCCTTGGACTTCGACATCGGGGGCTTGGGCGTATTCAATGCCTTGAGTGGCATAGCGTTGTTGTTTGATGTCGTTGATGGCGTCGATCGAGCGGTCATCCAGGGTGCGATCGGTGATGGCCACCATTTGCAGGACATCATCGATCGCTTCTTGAGTCATCCCTAGAACCGCTCGGGTCAGTCGTTTCATCCCGTCTGCGTCCAGATTCACAGGAAGGGTTTGCCGTTGGGAACGGGCGCTATCCTGGAGTGCTGTAATTCGACGTTGGACGATCGCAGTAGCTTCACTTTCATCCGGGAGTGGATGGGTGAGATTGGCGATTAAATCCTGGAAGACAACA
>JAYVVL010000174.1:0-1579 GCA_043787035.1 Synechococcales cyanobacterium | reverse complement strand
TCTCAACCTGATTATCGTGGCGCTGCAAGTCGCTCAGATTATGACCAAAGTCCGTTTTGAGCGTTCTCCTAAACCCTCAAAGGCTGAGAAAAAGGCGCTGGGCAAATCGGGGTTTGTGCCTGTGGCGACCCGATAGGTGGTAGAACGCTCGAATGCCTGGATGGAACGCTGTAAAAGTCTGGTGAAGGATTTTGAATGGACTTTAGACCCTGCGCGGGCGAAAATCAACCTTTGCTTTATCAGGCTGATGATCAAGCGCCTAGCCATTTCTCTATGAAAAGATCCTAAATGGATTCTATAAGCGGGTAGACGTGTGTTTTAACTGCGGTTATTTTCATTCCGTCGATGGCCAGCATCGGGACACTTGCGAAAATTATGGTACTCAAATTGCCGATGCCAATGGAGATCAGGCAAACGTTAATTTGCTAATCACAGAGACGTCTAATATCTTAGTAATTGAACCCAAAAACATCCCAACCAGCGACACGGCAGCCTTTCTCACGACCCTACAATACGCCTTAATGCGATCGATTCAAGCGGTCTATAAGCTAGAAGACAACGAACTCGGCACAGAACGACTAGGAGGAGGTAAAACTCTGCTGTTCTGGGAAGCTGTCGAAGGCGGTGCGGGCGTATTAACCCAACTATTGGAGAATCCACAGGCATTTCAGACGATCGCCCAAACAGCCTTAGAAATTTGCCACTTCCAGGAAGAAAAATCAACTTGTACCCATGCCTGTTATGAATGCCTACTGTCATACAGTAATCAATTTGATCACCGCTTGATTAATCGCCATCTAGTAAAGGGATGGCTAGAGCAGCTACTCCATAGTCAGTTGAAGCGACAGGAGTATGATGTCGATCGAGAGGCTTAGTATAGAAATCTTGAGCAGAAAGTTGATCCAAACTCTCGACTAGAGAAGTTGGTATTAGATGAAATTTACCGTCGTGGCATCCAACTACCTGACTTAGCCCAAGAATTAATTGCTGACGCATCTATCAAGCCTGATTTTATGTACAAAACTGCAAAAATTACTATTTTCTGTGATGGTTCTGTTCACGATTCTCCTGAAAAGCAGGAGCAAGACCGAATCGATCGTGACAATCTCCGCTACCAAGCTGGATATAGGGTAATTGCGCTGAGACATGATGAGGATTGGCAGAGTCAGCTTGATCTCTTGAGTGAATTATTCTAGAGAACTGTAGCCATCAATCGAAACGTTTAAAATATCACGCCCAACTTTACCTCTCACTCAAGCCTATAAATTATTTCGCATCACGAAAATAAACTCAATTTAGAATCGCAGTTGATAGAATTGCAAAATCTCCTCAGCATCTTGGTCCACATGGGTCGAAAAAGGAGGACATACCGAGGGGTGTCATGATTAGTCCAAGTATTTTCACCCCATTGATAAAGGGAGCATTGGCGTAGGCGCTATCCACGGCCAGATATTGAAGGCGTTTGGGCCAGTGGGGCTTATTTTGCTCTAAACGGATTAAATAATAGTCTGTGCCACTTAGCAACGGATACAGGCTTTTTTCATAAGTTTGTTGCGCATGAAAAGCATAGGCATTCTCC
>JAYVVL010000173.1:0-4815 GCA_043787035.1 Synechococcales cyanobacterium | reverse complement strand
GTTGTGCCACCATGTCGAAGGGTTATTTTCCCGATCGTCCGCAAACTGACCGGAATTTGAATGCCATCATTTGAGTTTACTTTTTCCTCGGGCACTGTGCCAAAGGCTCGAAAGGTATTTTGGGAATCAATGACAATATCATATTGAGATTTAGTATCAGGAGCTTTGAACTTATCCGAAGTCGGTGGCGTTTTCAAGCTGTGAATTACGATATCACCGGGCTGAATAGCTAATCGAAGTGGCGTAACTAATGGCGGCGCAGTTAGAGTAATGCTGCCATCTGGATTCACTTGAAGATTGGTTGCCGACTGGACTCCGGGTCCAGTGAGTAAGGTGGGGAGAGATTGAATGGGTACTGTCCAGCGATTGGGCGCTGATTGTCCAAATTGTCGTGGATCGACCTTAATCGATAGAGCTAGTAGGCTTCCAGGAAGAGTAAGGTTGACCACCTGCTGACCTGAGACCGTGGCGAGTCCTACACCACCTTGGGTTTCCCAGGTTTTGGGCGCAAAAATAGTCCCGCCAATCAATACGATCGATTGTTCGGGTTGAGATGTAAACTGATCGGCTGCCTGAACAATAGACCCCGCCTGTTTTTCAGTAAATGCAAATTGCGTTGGCGTTCCGGTTAGTGCAGCGTAGTTATTGTTACCGATCGCACTGAACCAGTTCCCATTGCCAAATCCAATCCCATTTGCAGTCGTTGTAACAAATGCACCACTGACATTCAGGCTCGCACCTTGTCCAAAAATCACCCCAGATGGATTCATAAAGTATAAGTTTGCACCATTCACCGCCAATTGTCCTTGAATCAGTGAGGCATTACCGCCTGTTACCCGTGTCAAGATGTTCTGAATACCACCCGGAACGTCAAAGGTTGCTCTCCCGCTGGGTAAGTCAAACTGTTGAAAACTATGAAAGAGGTTTTGTCCTGAAGCTGTACCTTTTGTGATGGCAAATTGATTGCCTACAGCATTCACCATCGTGCCTGTCCCATCGTTGGCAGGAATGATTTGCGATCGTGCGGCGGGTGCAATCGCCAGTGAACCCACTATCATCCATAACAGTGCTTTAGTTAAGACCATAATAATCACCTTAATTGGGAACACGTATGAAACTCCAACCGTAGTCGCAGCAACGATTCTAGCCATAGACTTAATCTGTTAGAACTGTGGACAATCCAGCCGAATCCAGCAAACTTCTCCAATCTTCCTTTATCTCTAGATTTTCCGGCTCTGCGGTCCGCGCATTACCTAGAAGATTAAGCGCATCTAACCATATCCCTCGATCGGCATACTGAGCTGCGCGATCGTGCGGCGTCTCCGCAGTTTCGAGAGCCTTTAAGTCGGACGGCGATACTTCCACCCGCTGGACCATTCCTTCAAGCCGAATCGGAACTCCCATTCGCTTCGGATTACAATTTAGATTCAATTGCCAATAGTGCCGATCGTTGACCTTCATGCCCATAAGACTCTCCGGCATTAATACGGTGAAAACACCAGGATTTTTTGGCATCAATACCGATCGCCGTGCCAAGATTTTTCCGTTGCGATGATCTTGGCGAATGATCAGTTCCACCGGATAGCGATCGCCCTCCGAATAGGGACTGTAGAACCACAACGGTGAAGATTCTGTCGTGGTCAGTCCCCACACATCCTTGACCTGACGTCCGGTTTGGGCCGTGCGGAGACTCGTCGGCATTAACACCGTTAACGGTACATTCACCTGAGGACAATTATCGCGACCTGCACCACCGCTCCCCGTACCTCCGGGTGGGTCGCCCTTAGGAATAGGCGGAAGGCGAAATCTTACCGATTTCCGCGCCAATTTCACCTTGGACTGGGCGATCGTAGTCTCGGCGAATGAACCTAGGGCGATCGGTACCACTAGCCCGATCAATAAGATCACAGAAAGACCCTGTTGAAAAACCCTAATCCTTGATGAAATCAATTGCATATAAGTTTTCATTATCGTATGGCTCAATCGATCGGTGGTGAGAAGCTGAGTTGTTGTAGCCCTAAGAAGTTTATAGTAAGAATAATTCTGATCATGCATCTCTGGATAAACTCTATCCTAATCTTCTTGATTTAGCATCATGCCACCTAGAAATACACTCCTCGCACTGTTCTCAACCTTTGCCGATCTCCAAGACGATCGCATTCGGTGCTGGATTTCTGACGCGCGTCTTCAGCGAAACATGATTCGTCATTTGGCCCAAACGCCTACAGAGAAAGGGCCAGAAGATAGGACTAGATTAGAGAAAATTTGGGTTCACTATTGGATTCGGCAATGGCGAGACGGTCATCCTGAGGCGCAATCTAAGACACGATCGTCACTGTCACAGCAACATTTATCGGCGTATCTTCAAGAATCTTTTTATTGGACTGCTCAAAAAATTACGCAGCGATTTCCTGGCACCTCTCAATCTACGTCTGATTTGTTTCAATCCGCAAGTCTTGAACTCCCACGTCTGCTTCAGGGCTATAACTCCGATCTTGGAAGCAGTCTGAAAAGCTATGCCGCAATGGTGTTGTTTAACAATCTCAAGGACCAACTTCGTCAGCGCCGCGAAATTGATATCTGTAGTCAGTGGTCACTCCTGAGAAAGGTTAGTAAACGGTGTGTTCGAGAAACGCTGTTGTCCGTTGGTATTAACGATCGGCTTGGGAATAACTATTTTCAAGCCTGGATTTGTTTCAATATTTGCTATATTCCAGCCAGCGCTCAAGGAACCGAACGCCTAGCACCACCCGATTGCAACGGTTGGCAACGGATTACAGATGAATATAATCAGAATTATCAAGATGAACCTGCTATTACGCCTCAGGAAATAGAAGCGCGATTACTAAAGTTAACGACGTGGATTCGATCGCGCTTTTATCCAAACGTTGGATCTCTTAACCAAACGAGAGCTGGATATGAGAGCGGTGAAATTCAGGACGATCTGGTGGATGATGAACCCGTAACGCTTCTAGATCGGGCGATCGAGCAAGAGGCTATTCAGGAAAGAACCGTTCAACATTTAGCGCTTAAATGCATCTTAGAGCAAGCCCTGTCACAGTTAGACCCTGAGGCCCAGATCCTTCTTCAACTCTTTTATCAAGAACACCTTTCCCAATCGACGATCGCTCAGCACCTAGGGGTGAATCAATCTCAAATCTCTCGTCGGCTCCAGAAAGCTGAAGCTCAATTACTTCAGAGGTTACTGGATTGGATCCGGCAACAAACGCATGAATTCCTAAAGCCAGCCGAATTAAAACCTATTAGCGATCGACTAAAGGAATGGCTCATCGATCGTTATCAAGTTTGACTAATGAGTCAAGTCATGAACTGTTCAGGGTACGTCTTAGGTTTAAAGAGAAGATTATATGGTTTTCATAATGGATACGACCGACTGGGGGATTGAAATCAATGATGAACTTCAACAACAGGCATGGCAAAAAAGTCAGCAACAAGAGACCCCTTGGAGTCGATGGAATACCTATCTGAATCTCTGCTGTTTGGAGCAAGTGCTTCAGTGGTTACAACGCGACGATTTCCCCCAAGCGCACGCATCGCAGTCCCTCGATCGCAACGTCTCTCAGTGGCGTCAGATGAATGGTTTTGCGATCGATTTAGAAACTGTGCGATTGGTTTTTCTACCCAGTGAAGCGATCGATCAGACAGAATTAATCGTTCCAGAAGTGTGGGCGACTCGTCCTGACTGGATCGGTGACTACTACATTAGTGTTCAACTTTCAGCAGATGGCACGGGGCTACGACTCGTCGGTTACACTACCCACAAACAGCTCAAGCAGTACGGCGAACTTGACCGAACCGATCGGACTTACAGTCTTCACTATGACTATCTCACCCTAGATTTTAATTTGCTATGGTTAACCTATCATCACTATACGGCTGTGCAGACTCGCGCTGAGGTACAACCTATCATTCAACCCGTATCTGAATCTAATCCCCGATCGCTCACACGATTAGGAGACTGGTTGCAGGGTCAGATTGAGGCTATCTGGCAAACATTAGAAGACGGATTAGACATCGCCGTTGCACCGAGATTTGTTCCGATTCCAATTCGGGGTGTGACAAGTGCTTCTCTGGAGGATTCCACACAGGTCTCTCGAATAAAAGGGTTGTCATTTCCAAATGGTAATTTAGGATTGATCGCTGAGGTCCGCAGGATCAGTGAAATACAAGACTCAATACCCCATCTAACAGCCGTCCATATTCAGCTTACAATCTTACCCCTAGTGAATTCTATTGCGCTATCTGGGACCATTCAGGTGAGGCTTTTAGCTGATGACAAGACTGAACTCGATCGGACCCAAGCTAG
This sequence comes from Synechococcales cyanobacterium, assembly GCA_043787035.1. Lineage (GTDB taxonomy): Bacteria > Cyanobacteriota > Cyanobacteriia > Leptolyngbyales > Leptolyngbyaceae > JAAFJU01. Next base: position 488 of record JAYVVL010000173.1, on the reverse strand, counting down.
TAGAAATGAAATGATTCATTTACAGTTTCAAGCTGAAGAAGGTGAACAATTTAGCGTTGAAATTGATTGTGATGGCGAGATCCAAGTTGAAGTATTTTCAGTTTAGCTATCTTGGGAGAAATCCCGACACATATCGTTTACAGATTAATGTGGGTTGACACTCTCCGCACTGAAGACGCGGGGATTCTTAGTTCAGCAACGAAGTTCCCACATGCTCTATGGTACTTATCCCGCGATTCAGGATGTTAATTGCAGCATTGTGATCTCTGTCCATGACGCATCCACACTTAAGCAGCTACTTGGATTTAAATATAAAACGTTCTACGTTGTAGATTTTTGCTTTGTAGCGTTCCTCAATGATTTCTTCGATGACAATCCCAAGATCATAAACCGTCTCAAACATCCGACCCGCAATGCCATGGGCTTTCAATTGATACCATTCCCCTTCAATTGGATTCATCTCCGAGCAGTAAGGTGGCAGAAAAAAC
>JAYVVL010000172.1:0-1584 GCA_043787035.1 Synechococcales cyanobacterium | reverse complement strand
CTGCACTAAAGGAACTTATAGAGGCTTAACCAATGATTGAATCACAAGGAATTTTAGTGGAGAGTTTCAAATCTCGCCGCCGCCGCTTCGTCCGATCGCTGATTTTGCAGTCGATCTTGCAAACCTTGACCTTTGCGGGTGCGATCGGTGCTTATCACTATTTCGCGATGCCTCAGCTAGTTGATCTTGCTCGGCAGGATGGATGGGCCAGCGCTGTTGAATTGACCTGCCCCAGCGAGTTCGGCAAGGCGGGTGGTTGATTTGGATTACGAAATTCTCACCCTATTCCCAGTCGAAGAATACACCGATCTTTCCCATGGCATGACAGCCCGATCGACCAAATCGAAACGCAAGATCGAGCCGACGACTAATCACTGGGAGGATACTAACCAGCCGCTAAACGAAGAAAAGCGATCGCCCTTTTGCACGGTAACGATCGCCTCTCAGCAGTCCGAAACGCCCATATCTGCACCCGACTTAGAAACTCGGATTAGGCAGGCGAATGAGTTACGCAAAACCTATTACAGCAAACCCTAAGGACTTACTAATCATGCCACAGTTCACAACTTCCGCTAAAACCCTCACCTATTACGTTGAAACCAAGGCTGTCAAGCGCTTGGGTGAGGTATTCGGGCACAAGCTCGATAAGCTCACCCAAGAAGAGAAGTATCAACTCGTCACCGCGATCGCCCTCATGCTTTGGGGATGCTGCGATTCCGTGCCTGATGAGGATGACGATCTAGATTTCTCGGATTTGGTACTAGAGGAAGACGATGCTGATGCTTGTCGGGTTGTTAATGACCAACTCGTACCAGAAGTCACGGCTCACGTCATGACTGCCCTAGTCATCCTCCAAAATGAACCGCCTGAAATCTTGGCTCAACTGCTTCCCGCTGTTGCCGAATATGCCAGAGACGACGATCGCTAATGAGTCAGAGTGCATCTTCTAGTACTTTTCAAGCCCTACTGCACACCTAATTTTCCCATGATTCCTCCGAAACATCGACCGATAGCGGGTGCCGTCGTATGTCTAATTTCACTTGCCCCGATATTCACTATTGGGGCATTGAACGGGCAATCACAAGGCACCAAGAATGTAGCAGAAATCGATCGGCAATCCCGTCTAGAGGCCGTCTCTAAGGCTTCACTTTCCGATAACTGCTACATCACCTCGGAGATAACCGTAGGGGCTGAATTCGTTGTGAAGGGCCGATCACAGACTGTTTGTATTGCCCTGAATGATGGAACTCGCTACGGCTTCATTGAATATCAAAAGTCCGTTCTTACTGTTACTGATGCATTCAGTCAGAAAGAAATCAGATCGAAAATATCCACATTAGGAGTCAAATCAAAATGACCTTTAAATCACGCAAAGCCAACGCAGACAAAACGACCGCACATACTGGAAATACTGAGTTTGACAACAGCCGAATGAAGGCAAAAGAGTTACACGAAAAGCCAGAGAAACCCATTCGAGGTGAGTTTGGTGCGCACTTTGGAGATTTTATTGATGGTATCGGCAAGACGGTCCTAAGCCCTAATACCGGAATGATTCTAGGATACGTCGGCGCGGGTGCCTGCTTG
>JAYVVL010000171.1:0-4823 GCA_043787035.1 Synechococcales cyanobacterium | reverse complement strand
TTATCTAAAAGTCGATCGCGTACCGTCCGAAATTGATTCTGTTCCCGAACGGCTCGAATTCCGATCCAGTCTGCCTCGAAGGGCAGAGATTTTAAGGTTTGTAAAAGCTCAACGAACATGCTAGTGGTAGACGCAAAACTAAAGAGATGTAATTTTCAGGAACCTGATAGTGTGTAGCATTCCCCAGATTTTACGTTTGAAGGAAATCAGATCATAATTTACCTTAACTTTTGATTAAATCCTACTTAACCTTCGCAAAGAAGATTCGAAAGGACATTAATTTTAGTTATGGCACATGATTAGAAATCGAACTCAAGCCTGAGGGGAAGCCATTTTTTAGAGTTTTAGTCTGAATTCGTGTTTTAAATGACCATAAATATCAATCCTATGGACTATTGCGCTCAAATCCTCACGATTCCTGGTGCCAAATAGTCACGCCTCTAGGTTGGTCCACTAAGGTGATGCCTAAGGTCTTCAGTTCTTGACGAATTCGATCGGCGGTAGCAAAGTCTTTGGCTTTTTTAGCTTCTGTTCGGGCGCTCACCTGGGCATCTATGGCGGCGTCACTCAGGTCATTGGCCGGCAGATCCGGCTGCGTTTCAGTGGCTTCGAGTCCAAGGACTCGGGCGAGAACGCTCAGGGTCTGCCACTGAAAGACAATCGTTTGGACAGGAAGGGTGGCGGCCTGCTGGTGACGCATGAGATTGGCCTCGCGGTTGATGACCTTCGCCAGTTCAAATAACACAGCCAGCGCAGCGGCGGTATTGCAGTCGTCGTCCATGGCCGTATTGAATAGTGCTGTGGCGCTTGGGTCTAGCTGGCTGGGATCAAGGATTGAACTCAAAGCTGGATCCAATGTTTGCCCAAATCGGAGCGCGTCTTGCAGGGTGTGCCAGCCGTTGGTCGCCGCCGTCATTGCCACTTCGGTAAAGTCGATCGGCTTACGATATTGCGCCCCGAGGACGAAGAAACGCATTGCCATGGGTTCGATGTGACCTTGATCGAGGAGGTCTCGAATCGTGGTGAAATTGCCCAAGGATTTAGACATTTTGACGCCGCCGACGTTGACCATACCGTTGTGAAGCCAGTAGGTGGCCAGGGGTTTGCCCGTTGCAGCTTCGGATTGGGCAATTTCATTTTCGTGGTGGGGAAAGGTCAGATCGCTGCCGCCGCAGTGGATGTCAATAGAGTCACCTAAGCGATCGCGAACCATGGCCGAGCATTCGATGTGCCAACCCGGACGGCCATTGCCCCAAGGCGACTCCCAGGCGGGTTCATTGGGTTTGGACGCTTTCCACAGAGCAAAGTCAAAGGGATCGTTCTTTTTGGTGTTTTCTTCATCGACTCGACCACTGGCCCCGGCCTCTAGGTCTTCTAGCTTCCGCCCTGAGAGTTTGCCGTAGTCGGCTTTACTCCGAACCGAGTAATACACATCACCCGCTGAGGCATAAGCCACTCCCTTGCGCTCTAGCTCGTGAATCATGCGCTTGATGCCATCTATGGAGTGAGTCGCCCGAGGATAATCGTCCGCACGAAGGACATTGAGCCGATCCATGTCTTCAAAGTAGGCGGCGATATATTTTTCTGAGACCGCATCCATGGACAAGTGCTCTACTCTCGCTCGGGCTAAAATTTTGTCATCAATATCGGTAAAATTTTGCACATACGTGACCTCAAACCCTCGCCAAGTCAAGTAGCGCCGCAGCGTATCCCACGTAATGTACGATCGTGCATGGCCCAAGTGGCAGTAATCATAGACTGTAACCCCGCAGCAGTAGATACTGACCTTGCCCGGTTCTAAGGGCGTAAAGAGCGATTTGCGTCGGGTCAGCGTGTTGTACAGGGTGAGTGACATAATAGAGGGGAAGAACAACGATGAATAGTGCGATGTGGATTGTAGGGCTTAGATTGTATAATATATGCTCTGCGATCGATCCTCTCTGGTTTACCGTTTAAAAGCCTCCCCGAATTGTTAGAGCTTAAGTCTTATGCCGACCCCCATGTCTTCCCCTACGACTGCGACCCCTGAATCTACTGCTGCATCGGTAGCTGCGTCCTTAATGGATGCCCCAAAAACAGGACTTCCCGTTACCATCATCACGGGGTTTCTTGGCAGCGGCAAAACGACCCTTCTCAACCACATCCTCACGAACCAACAGGGGATTAAGACAGCGGTCTTGGTGAATGAGTTTGGTGAAATCGGCATTGACAATGAGCTAATAGTCGATGCTAGCGATGACAACACCATGGTGGAACTGAGCAACGGCTGCGTCTGCTGCACTATCAACGAAGACCTGATGAATGCGGTCTACAAGATTATGGAGCGACCTGAAAAGGTTGACTACATGATCGTGGAAACGACGGGCCTCGCGGATCCATTACCGGTTGCTTTGACTTTTTTGGGATCTGAACTGCGGGATTTGACTCGGCTGGACTCTATTGTTACGGTCGTTGATGCTGAGAATTTCAATATCAGCCTATTTAATTCAGAAGTGGCCCAGAGCCAGATTGCTTACGGCGATATTATTCTGCTAAATAAAACAGATTTGGTCGATGAAGCTGATCTCGATAAGTTAGAGGTTCAAATTCGCGATATCAAGGCAGGTGCACGCATCTTACGCACCGAGCGCGGAAATGTGCCGTTGTCGCTGTTGTTAAGTGTGGGGCTATTTGAGTCCGATCGATACTTCACGCCCGAGAAAGTTGACTCTGATCACGAGCACGATCATAAACACGACCACAGTGAACATCAGCACGATCATGATCACAGCGATCACGATCACAATTCCGAAGATCATTCAGCCCACGATCATTCAGCCCACGATCATAGCGATCATTTAGCAATAGACGGCTTCACCTCACTCTCATTTCAAAGCGATAAGCCGTTTAATATCAAGAAATTTCAATATTTCCTGGATAACCAAATTCCTGAAGCGGTCTTCCGGGCCAAAGGGATTTTGTGGTTTGACGAAAGTCCCAAGCGTCATATTTTTCACTTGAGCGGAAAACGGTTTTCCCTTGATGACGAACAGTGGAAAAACGACGATCGTAAAAATCAGCTTGTTCTGATTGGTCAAAATCTAGACCACGACAAATTACGCGCGCAGATTGAAAGCTGTATTGCTACCCCGTCCAATACACGGGCTAGAGGGTTTGGAAAATAGGATAAGCCAACTCAACCATTAACTAGGAACCCTCATGCAAGAAATTTGGGTTTGCCAGCATGACAACTGTCTCCGTAATCGATCGGCGGCAGTCTTGGCTGAATTTCAGACGATCGCATTGCCAGACGGCATTACGGTTGGAGCCGGAGGGTGTCAGGGACAGTGTCACTTAGGCGCTAATGTGCAAATCCTGGGTGAAACTGCGAAATCCACCTGGTACTGCTCTGTCAAGCCGGACGATGTGCCGGAGATCGTCGAGAGTCATGTGCGATCGCAAACCCTTGTGCTGCGACTGCTTAACCCACGACTGCACCCAGGGAATCGGGCCTAATATCCGGTGGATGATAGATCGGGTTGTAATTTGACATCCACGCGATGCACTTGACTCGTCCAAGTCCCGTCTGCAAATAGTTCTAACTCTCGGAATCCTGGATTGTGGTCAACATCTAGGGCAAATGTGTCGCTATGACCATCGAACTGAATACAGGTGGACGGACAGCTTAAGTACGTTACCCCTTGGCGAACGAAGCTCATTTCTTGGTGGATATGTCCAAACAGGACAAGTTCTACGTGAGAAAATCGATCGAGCACCGCAAACAACTCGTCTGGATTTTCTAGGGCACTACTGTCGAGCCAAGCAGATTGGAGCATGATGGGAGGATGGTGCAGGGCTAGAATAGTCGGCTGCTTTGGTCCAGTCTCAAGCTGATGCGTCAGCGCCTCCAATACCTCATTGCTGAGACGACCGGACGCTTCACCTAAAATCTGAGAATTTAATAAAATAAACTGCCAGCCTTGATACTCAAATCGCTTGTCTGGCTCAAAAATAGGGGCTTGCAGTGATCGGGTCATCGTTTTCACACAGTCATGGTTCCCTGGAATCCAATAGATGGGGAGACCCAACGGTTCGAGCAATGCAGATAAATTCGCGTAAGACTCAGCGCGTCCATCTTGAGAAAGATCTCCCGTGAGGACGATGAAGTCAGGCAACTGTAGCTGATTAAAAATGCGATCGATGATTCGCTGAAGGCAGAGTTGAGTTGGCAATCCTAGCAAAGTTTCTTGGGCTTGCGCGAAGAGATGGGTATCCGTAAGCTGCAAGACGCGGAACGACGCACGTTGGGCCGATGGTGGTTGGGATGACGGTTGGGCGACGGTAGATGTTGAAGCAAGAATCATAAGCGTTAGCATACTGCGCAAGAAACAGTGCAGACTTAGAAAGAGCAATGGGAAAGCACGGTATAGCAAGAGTATTTACTTATACTTCAAGCATTTGGGCTACGATCGGGACGGTTTAACCGATTGACGTCTATTTATTACAATTATTCATCACCCCAACGCTAGAGCATTTAATGGATTTACTTATCTCCTAGGGTCAATTCCTAAGAAATAGTCCGTGAATCTACTGCTTTCGGTATAGAGCAATTGCTATAGAAGTGATAAATTGCAAAAAGATTCTTTAAAAAAATAGCCTAGCACCTCTTAAAAGGCTAGGCTTAATGTCAATATAAAATAACAAGCTTATACTGCTTAATTTCCGTGAAGTTTTAAAGTAACTTTTCTTAGTACAGGACAAAAGGGTTGAAAGTCCTTAGGAGAGGGATTCATAGGAGTAACTACACAACCCAAAAATCCCTCATGACTGAGATTACCCTAATT
>JAYVVL010000170.1:0-4824 GCA_043787035.1 Synechococcales cyanobacterium | reverse complement strand
TTACAAAATTCTCAAGGCGCATCTCGATAAGTTTTTCGCTCAAATGGGAGACGCCCATGCGTTCCATGACGACAGTGGCGAAGGTTTCGGGTTCGATGTAAGATGGACCGCTGGATTGGTTGCGACCGAATGCGCCTTTGCGGTTGCCGGGGAAGATGAGCCGGGTGATGGATCTAAATCCCGTCGCGAGAAAGCCTTTTGCTTCTTGATTGACGTTTCTGATAAGTGGATCGTTATAGATTTCGTTAATCAGAAGGTTGAGCTTGCGTTGTTCTATTTTTTGCGTGCCACCCGAAATCAAGTTTTCGATCGAGTCCTTCAGATGCTTTGCCCGCCATTGAAGCAGGGTGGTGATGAGTTCTTGGATTTCTGAGGCGAGAAGACTCAAAATCAAGTAAATAAAAACAATGCTGATTAAGACATCTAAAACAAACGGCAGATTCATACCAAGCTTCCGGGGGCAAAGGTCCAAAATTATAATAGGCCAGCAATTCATTTATGCATCACTGACCTAATTAATACTTAGCGAGTACCCGCCGGAACTCAACCGGGTATGGACTAATCTCGTCCACAGTGCCTGACAGTCCATGGACTGTCAGGGGCATCTCCCACAATCAAGCTTTGGGTTCGCGACTCTGTGGTGATGGTCTCGATTGAGAATGACGGTCCACCGATCGCACCAGATATTTTACTGCATCTATTCGAGCTATTTTTTACAACCCGATCGCAAAGGGAGGGAAAAGGCATGGGCTTAACGATCGTTCGTCGGATCCTCGAAAAATATTATGGGCAAATTGTGCTAACTGATGGGGTCGATAGAGTTTTTCTCTTCCACACTCGGTTTATCGTCACGTTGGCGACTGATTTTCGCGGTCGAGGGGCCGCACTGTAAGAAAATAAATCCGGTGATTTTAATTAAATGGTTACTTTTTGACATAAAGATTCGTAAACTGTTAACCAGTCAAAAATTATTGGCACCTCCGTGTTGAGGCAGTGGGTATGCAGCAGTTTGCGTTAGCAGAGCGGGCAAGTCTAATCGGTCACAGTGTGGCGTTGACCTTTGGGTTGGCGGGACTGCTGTGGGTGTTGCCCAATCCTGAGTTCATTTCGGCGTTGCCTACCTTTGGGCAACAGGCATTTGGCTATAGTATGGCGGGGGGCGGAGTGGTGTACATCATTCTGGGAGCGATCGTGATGTCGCTCTATGCTTACCAGGTCTTGGGGACGAAGCGGTGGCTGACCTTTATGCTGCCGTCCGTTGGACTCTCCCTATGCAGTGAGCTACTCGGGACAAGTACAGGCTTTCCGTTTGGAGCTTACAGCTACTTGAGTGGGTTAGGATACAAAATTGCGGGGCTAGTGCCCTTTACGATTCCGTTGTCGTGGTTTTATCTCGGGCTAGCATGCTATGTGATCGCGCGGGCTGGGATGGAACAGTTGAACCTACCCACGTGGCTGCGCACGGTCGGCACAGTGGCGATCGGGTCGGTCCTCCTAACCGCATGGGATTTCGTTTTGGATCCAGCGATGAGTCAGGCTAACTATCCCTTTTGGCAGTTCCAAGATGTGGGTGAACTCTTTGGGATGCCGTACCGAAATATTACGGGTTGGCTGGGAACGGGTGTCGTCTTTATGACGCCTGCGGCGCTCTTATGGGGACCCGAGAAACTGAACCTGACGCGATCGCAACTTACGACGCCATTAGCGGTTTATCTGATTAATTTTGCCTTTGGGGCGGCGATTACCGTAGCGCAGTTGAACCCGAGTTTTTGGGTCATGATGAGCATTTCAGTATTGTTTGGTGTAGTGCCAGCGGTATTGTTATGGCGATCGGTGCCAACGGTCCTAGAGGTCCAAGTGGAACCCGAAGAGGTGAAAGAGCCGATCGCGTTGTAAAGCATAAAATGGATCGTGGGGGTCAATGGTATTGACCCGGCTCGCCAGGGATGTTGTTTATTTTTGGGACGGGTCAGACTGTGGTGCTCTTGTTGTTGTTGTTACAGTTACCTGCGGTCTTGTTGCTGCTCAGTCGAATCCTGCGCGGACCCTTTCGACATGCGCCGCTCCAACCCATCCTCGGAAAATGCGATCGACCGGGTTCTGTGAGTGTGGTCGTTCCGACGCTCAACGAAGCCCTGCGAGTTTCGCCCTGTCTAGAGGGATTGGCGGCGCAAGACCAAACCGTACGTGAAATCTTAGTCGTGGATAGTCGTTCCACGGATGGAACCGGAGATCTCGTAGTGGCCGCAGGGAAAAAGGATACTAGATTTAAACTCATGACGGATAATCCTCTGCCGCCCAATTGGGTGGGTCGCCCTTGGGCCTTGCACAGCGGTTTTTTGGCTACCTCAACTGATAGCAAATGGGTACTTGGGATTGATGCCGATACGCAGCCGCAACCTGGGTTGGTGGCAAGCTTAGTGCAGACGGCGGAATCTGAAGGCTATGACTTAATCTCTCTGTCGCCGAGATTTATTTTGTGCCATCCGGGGGAAATTTGGCTCCAGCCTGCTTTGTTAATGACGTTGGTCTATCGCTTTGGAGCCGCAGGCGAAACCGGAAGTAGCGCCGATCGCGTGATGGCTAATGGACAATGCTTTTTGTGTAAACGATCGCTTTTAGAGTCTCTAGATGGCTACACGAGCGCTCGAAGCTCATTCTGTGACGATGTGACGCTGGCTCGAAACGCCGCAAAGATGGGCGCAAAAGTCGGCTTTCTTGATGGCGCAAAGGTTCTTAAGGTCCGTATGTATGACGGAATGCAGGAAACCTGGGACGAGTGGGGCAGGTCTCTGGATCTTAAAGATGCCGCGCAGCCCGGACAGGTATGGTGTGACCTGTGGTTCTTGACGATGGTCCAGGGATTGCCATTAGCACTGCTTCCACTGGCCTTGGTCCTCTGGTTTGTCCTGGGAATAACAACGCTACCCGTATTGGGGCTGCTCGTGACCAATTTGATGCTGCTTGTTATGCGGCTCGGCCTTGGATTTGCCATCGCACCCTCTTATGATCTTTCGGGAGCAAACGGGAAAAACTGGTTTTGGTTATCTTTCTTAGCGGATCCAGCAGCAGTCTATCGAATTTTTCTGTCTTCGACCCGGCAACCGAAGAGTTGGCGGGGGCGAACCTATGAGGGGATCAGCTAATGGGACGACCCTGGGCAATTGTTTCAGATTGTTTCAAGGCATGAGGTGACGAGGGCCGATCGCATTTGTCCGTAGTAAAGTGAGACTGGATAAGCGGAATGAGTTTATCTTTTGATAAAAATAGGGAAGAACACTCATGGTTCAGCGTGGTTCTAAAGTTCGCATCCTGCGTAAAGAGTCTTACTGGTTCAACGACGTCGGTACTGTTGCATCAATAGATGCTAGCGGCACAAAATATAACGTTGTTGTGCGTTTTGATAAGGTGAACTACACCGGTTATAGCGGCAGCGCCTCTGGCGTTAACACGAACAATTTCGCCGTCAGCGAGTTGATCGAAACGGAAGCTCCGCCTGCTAAGGCCCCTGCCAAGGCTCCTGCCAAGGATCCAGCGAAAAAAGCATAGGATTTTCGAGTCCGATCGGTTTTTTCGAGTTTTCGATAAACAAAAGCGATTCCTGTTTGCAGATGGGGATCGCTTTTGTTTGGACTTGCTAGTAATGAACGATACCTTCAAATTTAGGCGGCTATTCTTCTAGCAACATTTCCAGCACTTCGGATAAATTTTCTCGCAATTCGTCTAGGGTTTCGCCTTGAGAATGTGCGCCTGGGAAGTTTGGGATATAGCCGATGTAAAGTCCGGTGTCCCGATTTCCGTGGGAGGCTTTGCCAACGCGTTCAATAATCGCGGTGAAGGTTTGCATCATTAGGATTTGCTGAAGGTCTTGGATTGATTGTAATCGATCGGTCTTCGGGTGCTGATTCATGGGAGGTCGCTATAATCTCAAATCTTCTCTACAATGAATGAAAGTTTTGGCAATGAAGACCATGGCGACTCAAGACCTGTTTCGAGTAACGATCGCGTTTACAGACCCAGATTCCGAACAGCGGGAAGCGGAAGCGCTGAAGTTGTTGCCGCAGTTGAAGGCGATGGATGAGGTGGAGTCTGTGGAACGGGTGGCGACGGCGGCTCCAGAGCTTGGAAAAGGGTTGGGATTTCTTCCGGGTTGGCTGGTGGCGCAGGTGAATCTGGAGAATGGGAAGAAGGTGCTGGGTTTTCTGGGGAATCGGTTGGCGGGAAAGTCGATCGAGCTGGAGGTGGAAGGCAATGGTCGCAAGCTGAAGGTGAAGGCGAGTAACCCTGAGGAATTGCGATCGGTGATTGCGGAAGCGGAACGGTTTATTCAAGGTTAGGGAATCCAGATGGGGAAGTTTGCGCTGTTGATTGGGGTGGGGGACTATCAGTCGCTGGAGTTGCAGAACTTGGCGGCGGCGATTCCCGATGTCCGGGCGATCGAAAAGGTTTTGATTGACCCGGCGATCGCAGATTTTGCACGGGATGATGTGATAGTTTTGCTGAATCCTGAACCGCAGCAGATGCGGGAGGCGATCGATTATCTCTTTGCCGATCGGAAAAAGGATGATCTCATACTGCTGTATTTTTCGGGTCATGGGGTAACTAATGATTCTGGAAACTTCTATTTCACGAGTGCCATAACACAAAAAAATCGATTGGATTCGACAGCGATTCCGGCGACGTTTGTTCATGGGTTGATGGAGGGGAGCAAGTCGCAGCGGCAAGTTGTGATTTTGGATTCTTGTTTTAGTGGCGCGTTTGCGAAGGACATGAAGGCGAAGGGTGAGGCGGTAAATTTGCAACCGCAGCTTGGTGGGAAGGGTC
>JAYVVL010000169.1:0-1591 GCA_043787035.1 Synechococcales cyanobacterium | reverse complement strand
GGTTTACGCATTGCTGTTACTGTACAGAAGAAGACTGGAAAAGCTTACTAAACGAGGTCTAATTGGTAATTTGATTCGTACCTCACTAGATTAGGAATAGCTATAGGACGTTTAGCGGTAACACCTTGACAGAGTTGGAGAAAGTCATCGGGTAAGTTTTGTGAGTGTTCCATGGGTTTCTAGAAGCTTGGGTGAAATATGTAAGGACTCGATCGTGATTTCCGATCGACCGAGTAATGGTGCTTGGGACGATCGACCCAAACTACCATCGTTCCGCATTCACCTTATCCAAAATCAGTTTATTAATCGTCCGATCGCACAGATATTCCGTAATCTCAGGCCGCGTATAATAAGACCCAAATTCCTTCTGGCTAATGTACTTCTCAAAAATGCAACCGCCGCGCCGCATCCACCATCGTCGGATCGCCCTTCTCAAAATCTTCAAGCTCAAAAACCAGCTTCCCCAACTTCCCTAAAATGAGATCCCCGACTGGCCCGTGTAATAGCTCAAGTGCCGCACCACCTGCGCAATCATCCTTCGTTTGTAGGTGATGGAGTTTAGTTCGATCGCACCTTCTTTTGCTTACCTCACGTTGCCTGGGCGATCGGTTGACGAGACTTGTTGCCCAAAATCTCGAATGATTTCTTCCTGGGACAGTTGCATCACTGCTCTGACCCGATCGATCGAACTTAAGTCTAATAGTGCCGGAATAACGGTGGCAAGCTTGCGATCGATACTGCCGAATCTAACCTCCAACATACTTTCCAAGGTGGTGCGATCACCTTCTTGCCGTCCTTCTTGCTGTCCGACTGCAATCCCTTCTTGGATGGTTTGATTGCGCCAGTCTTCGTAGAGGGCATCGATGTTGAGGAGGGTTTCTTGGTCGTTGGTGGTGAGATTGGGTTGGCTTTTTAGCATGAGTCTCAGTTTGGTGATTTTTTCGCGGATGAAGTCAGTTAATGGCTGTTGGGGTAATCCTAGCAATTCTTCTATCGCCTTGCGCTGAACCTCGCCGCGACCAAGGAGTCGAAGAAGGAGCGTTTCAGGCGTGACAGGGAATTGGTGGACGAAGCCGATGCGGAGCGTGTCGCCCAGGAAATAGAAGCCTTTGGGCCAGTTCTTTTTCGCGATCGCATTACAGCCGTTAAGGGTTTTCTCTGAGACGGTAGGGACGATAAGCCAGAGTTGGGGCTGGTCTTGGGGTTTGATTTTCTGATTATCCCGTTTCGATCGACGTTTCCACTTGGCACGAACCCGGCAGAGTTTTTCGATGCAGGCGAAGAGGTCTTCGGTAGAAATGGGATTACGAAAGACTTCGATCAATGACGGCGCGATCGCCATTTTACCGAGTTGTCCGAGGAGATCGATGGGTTGACGAGACTGTGGAATAAACCAAACGTCAACTTGCTGGGGTTCGCCCGGTGGAAGTTCAAAGCTGATTTCGATCGCTTGACTGAAGGGCGAGAGCATTCCTTTCAGGTATTGTTTAGCGAACTGATCGTGGCGGTTTTTGGTCATGGCGATGGCAGGATTGATCGGCTCATATTCTAGGCTGCGATCGTCTGAATCTATCTATTAAAAGGTAATCGG
>JAYVVL010000168.1:0-4845 GCA_043787035.1 Synechococcales cyanobacterium | reverse complement strand
TTGATCGTCGTGCATCAATTGCCTGTTACGGAGGAGACCCTTTGGATTCGATTGCTTGGGCGAGATGGAAATCAAGAACGGGCGATCCAGGAACTGGTGACGAAACCCCATCAATCTGCGCTCTATAATAGTATTGAAGAAATCCTGGCGAACTATCGTGCCAAATTGGAAGCAAATCGCTCGCTTACCCCTGAAGAGGAAGAACTGATTATGAATCTATCTGCGGCTTATCTGAAAAAACAAGAAGAATGGAAGTTGGAAGGGAAGTTGGAAGGGAAGTTGGAAGCGGCGATCGGTTTACTCCGGGAAGGGATGACTCCTGAAGTGATTGCTAGGGCGTTGGGACTACCGATCGAATCCATCGAAAACCTTCGCCCTCGCCTCTGAACCCGATCGCCTGATCGCCCCGAAGCCCCACTCAATCTAATGCTCCCTCTTATCCCATCACCCCAATCGAGCCTTCGCCACCGCTAACCCACGGCGCACCTGCTCAAACCCCGTCCCCCCAAAACTATTTCTCGCGGCCACCACCTGACGAGGGGCGATCGCGGCGTAAATATCGGATTCAAACGCCGGATGCAATGCCTGCCACTCATCTAGGGTCAGATCCTTTAGCAACTTATTCGCTGCCAGAGACGTTCGGACCACCGTCCCCACCAACCCATAGGCTTCTCGAAACGGAACGCCCTTGCCTGCTAGATAATCCGCCACATCCGTCGCATTGGAAAAATCTTCGGCGACTGCATCTGCCAACCGCTGTGGCTTAAAGACAATCCCCTCCTCAAACAAAATCGTCATCGCCTCCAAACACGATCGTACCGTCTGCACCGCATCAAACAAACACTCCTTATCTTCTTGGAAATCCTTGTTGTAGGCCAGCGGCAAGCCCTTGATGATCGTCAACATCGCCTGCAAATGACCAAACACGCGCCCCGTCTTGCCGCGCACCAGTTCCGGTACATCAGGGTTCTTCTTCTGCGGCATAATGCTCGATCCCGTCGCACAGGCATCGGTCAACGCCACAAATCCAAACTCCTGTGACGCCCAGAAAATTACTTCCTCTGACAATCGGCTTAGGTGCGCCATAATCAAACTTGCCGCCGCCAAAAACTCCACCGCAAAGTCCCGATCGCTCACCGCATCCAGACTATTGCCATACACCGACTCAAAACCCAACAGTTCCGCCGTATAGTGCCGATCGATATGGAACGTCGTCCCCGCCAGCGCACCAGCTCCCAACGGACAAATATTTACCCGCTTGCTCACATCCATCAACCGTTCAATGTCGCGCTCCGTCATTTCCACATAGGCCAACAGATGATGCGCCAAACTAATCGGCTGCGCGCGCTGAAGATGGGTATAGCCGGGAATCAGTGTTTCGATATGCGCTTCAGCGTGCTGGACTAAGGCCGACTGGAACGACCGCAGTTGAGCTTGGATCTGACTGATTTTGTCTCTTAAATACAAACGGGTGTCCGTGCCCACTTGGTCATTGCGCGATCGAGCGGTGTGGAGCTTCTTACCCACGTCTCCCACGATCGCAATCAAACGCTTCTCAACCGCAAAATGGACGTCTTCATCCTCTACGGTGGGATGAAATTGGTGGTTGCGGTATTCTTGGCGGATTTGCTCTAGTCCTGCGACCAGACGATTTGCTTCATCTAGCGTGATAATCTGTTGCTTGGCCAGCATCTTCGCGTGCGCCTGCGACCCAGTCAAATCGTATTCAATCAGCGCAATGTCGAAACCAATACTGGCATTGAACAGCACAATAGCGGGATGGAGCGATCCTTCAAAGCGTTGGCTCCAGGTTTGGGACGAGGCTCGGGACGACGAGGTTGGGGGAGAACTTTGCTGCACGGGTGAGGATGTCCTTAGGTACGACAGCAAAGGATTATCTCTGATAAAGGTGACGTGCAGCAAGCGTTAGCCATAACTGGTAAACGATTTCGCCAGATAGCCGATAATCATGCCGATCAAAAAAGCCCACACCTGACCCGTCCGGACAAATTTCCCCCACACTTTGGACACATCGTCTTGGATATTGGTTTCCTTAAACTGTGCAAGAACCTGCGCGAGAACCGGGTGGTCATGGGCGGTGGGCAAGTCTAGAGCAGAGAGATGTAGCGCTTGGAAATGCAGGGTTTGGATCAGATCGAAGTGAGGCAAGTCCATAGGAATGAACTGGATGAGGTCGATTAACATGGTGCAGACGGGATAGGTGGATGGTTGTGCAACGCCCATCGAATGGACTCGATTTGCGCGGATCACAGATTAATAGTACCGCTGGTTTTCGGATTGGCGAAACAGATTGGTAAAACAGGTTAGTAAAAGACGGCTTCGATCGGGCATTCTAAGTTCAGTCCGCACAGGCTCTTATTTTTAGGCTGTAGCGGGCGTTATCCCCGTTACACATAATCTTAGGAGTTTTCTGGTGTCTCTGTTCATCACCCCTGCCCAGCCACCGCTTGCGTTCATTCCGCCCGCGCTAGACCTAAAGATTGTGCGCCTAACGCAGTGGCTTCTGCCGCTATGGATGCGATCGAAGACGTCTTTGACGGAGGTGCAGGCTCACAATCTAGAGGAACTGGTGCGTGTCTATCAGCAGTTTGAGCAGCGGCAGGTGCGGGTGATTTTGGCGTTTCGGCATCCGAGTGTGGATGATCCTATTTGTATGGGATACACCCTGGGACGGCTCCTCCCAAGGACAGCTAAAGCCATGAACATCAAACTGCGATCGTTGAATCATGCGCATTTTATGTACGATCGGGGCATTCCGTTATGGGCCGGGAAGTCCATGGGCTGGTTGTATTCCAAACTCGGCGGTACCCCAATTATGCGTGGGAAGGTCGATCGTACGGGCCTAAAATCAGCGCGGAAGCTGTTGCTAGATGGGCAGTTTCCACTATTGGCCGCCCCCGAGGGTGGGACCAATGGCCATAGCGAAGTCATGAGTCCACTCGAACCGGGCCTCGCGCAGATGGCGTTTTGGTGCATGGAGGATTTGCGTAAGGCGGGTCGGAATGAAGAAGTTTTGATTGTGCCGATCGGGATTCAATACAAGTACACGTCGTCTTCCTGGGCGGCGATTCAGGAATTACTAAGTGAGTTAGAACACAATTGTGGGGTAGTATCACAACACGGTATCGGCGATACGTTAGATGAAATAGCGTATTATCGGATGTATGGCTTAGGCGAATATTTGTTGTCCAGTATGGAAACGCACTATCACCGTTTTTATCGATGCGAGAGGATTGATGCTGCAACGTTATCTGGAGACAGTAACCATCAATTTGGGCAACGTTTACATCATCTAATGAACAATGCATTAACGGTTGCTGAACAATACTTTGGCGCATCGGGACGGGGCAATGTAATCGATCGCTGTCGTCGGTTGGAACAGTTAGCCTGGGAGTTGATTTACCGCGAAGATCTCAATCTGGAGTCATTATCACTTTTGGAGCGCGGACTGGCCGACCGGGTGGCAGAAGAGGCAAGTTTGCGGCTGTGGCATATGCGGCTTGTGGAGGGATTTGTGGCGGTGACGGGGAAATATGTACAGGAAAAAATGACAATAGAACGGTTTGCGGAAACATTGTTATTGACCTGGGAAATGGTCCAAAAGATCAAGCAAGATCGTCCGGGGCTAAACCGTCCAAAGCTGGGCAAGAAGTGTGGGTTTGTAACCATTGGGGAGCCGATCGCAATTTCGGGTCGGTGGGATGAGTACAGCGTCGATCGTAAATCTGCCAAACGATCGGTTGCAACGCTGACGCAAGATCTTCAAGTTGCACTTCAGTCGATGATTCAGTGAGTTTTGCCTTTCAGCACTATTGTCTGATATTGCGATTGATTAATTCGATCGTCCTCCCGTTGCAGATGCTGTGGTGGTTTATTTCGTTAGGGCGAGGAAGGGGTTCGGTGTGCTCGGATTAGGTATTGAAATGCGAGGAAATCTCTGACGATCGGGATGGCAAAAAACTTAGCAAAACGATTGATGTTGGACGGTTTTTCGATGATTCTGTAGTTGGTTTCGATCGTATCGATGGTGAGTCCTGCATTCTCAAAGAGCTGGACAATCGTATGGCGGGTAAAAAATCGAAGGTGTGTTTTGTCATGAATTCCGCGTTCTCGGTAAGGCCAATGCCCTTTGAATACAAGATGATAAAGGGTATCGATATGTCTAATATTTGGGATGGAGGCGATGATGCTTCCGTCTGGTTCAAGATAATTCGTCGCAGCGCTCAGGACGGCCCAAGGATCGACTAAGTGCTCCAAGACATCCGCAAAAACGATCGTGTCAAAGTGATAGCCTTCTAGTGTTCCTTGAAGAATGATTCCTGCTGCATCTCCAACAAAGACGCGATCGATATGATGCAGCGATTCGGCGGCCATCTCTTCTGACAGCTCAATTCCAAAGACTTGCGCACCTGTTCTTGCTTTAATTGCTGCGCCAAGTGTTCCCGTGCTACAGCCAACATCAAGAACCCGTTTTGCATTGGGATTCACTAATGTTTCGATGTCGGGGCGCTGTCCTATGTAGGATGGATTAAAGTCTATTTTTCTCATTCATTCCTCGCCTAATCATCGTGAGGCGTAATTTTTGACAAGTTTCAATCGCGATCGGCTTTATCGTAGAGCACAATGACGCACTAAAAATAAGGGATGTTTTTCGATCGAAAGATGCACCTCTGAGATTTGTCTAACGATTAACGCGGGATGATCTTAGGGATCTTTAATGATCGTCCGGCGTTGCTGATTTAAGGTATGACGGCTTGAGGAACTGGGACATCCTTGAACTTAAGGTAGTGGACTAACAGCCGAATTGAATGAGCTAGCATTTCT
>JAYVVL010000167.1:0-4847 GCA_043787035.1 Synechococcales cyanobacterium | reverse complement strand
GGTGCAGGGGAATCAACGGCGTGGGAACGGCAGCGAGATAATAGGCAGGTTCTCCCACCGTGTGACAAAAGGGCGCACCCGAAAACGGGCGCAGCCCGTAGAAGTCTCCCACCGGATCAAGCTCTGTGACCGAGTTTGCAGGTAACTCATAGACGATCGCCTCTCTGCTCAAACTCGGCTGCAATAGGGCAATGCGATCGATCGCAGTCCAAGCGAAACTGTAAGGATATGCCGCTTGGTTAAGAACAATTGGATCAGACCAGGTTTCTCTGGTGGTAAGTAATCGAAGTACCGTTTGGGTTCCTTTCCACAGCAGCACGGCAAGTTGACCCTGGGAACTACAGGCGATCGCGATTGGGTTTTCATCCAGTGGAATCAGCGCGGTGGCGATCGATCGGATGCGCGGTGGATTGGGATTGGGTTCGCAGGCGCAGAAGGGTTCCTGGACATTGGGATTGGCACCGGAAAGCACCGGAATGGCGTCGGTGGCGAGGGGCAGCCCCAGGACTCGACCGAGTTGGCGATGGGTTCGATCAAGCACCCAAAGGCCCCCGCTAGGATCAGCCGCCATACGCCAAATCTTCAGGTTTTCCGGGACCAGCGTCGTCGGTGCCCAGCGGTTGCGTCGATCGCCCAGCACGAGTTGACCCTCGATCGCCATATACAACACTCCGTCATAGCCGATCGCCAAATCACTCACAATCCCCGTCTGCGCCGGAATCAAAATTCCGACCGCATCGGGCAGCACACCTGTTGCCTTCACCGTTCGCGTCGCCTCATCCCAAAATGCCCAAGTCCCATAGGGATCACGAGTTTGAGGCACTTGTTCTAAGAGCGATCGCGATTGGGTTTCCAGTGCATCGCTGGCGGGGGGAAGGGGGGTGGGCGATCGACGACTAGTGAGTCGGAGTGACCCGACAGGGGTTTGGGCTGAAACAACTCGCACGGGTGTTTCCTCAGACAACCACGGCTGATTCCCCGTCAACAACCAAAACCGAAGACCATTGGCATCCATCAGCATACCTCCGGCACAACAGGAACAGGAATACTGAAACGATCGCTGATTAAAGTCATTGAATCCAACTCAACCAATGGATTTACATCCGCAAGAACTACGATTGACAACAGTTCAGGCAATTGCCAAGGTTGTAATGTTAGTTCTGCTTGGCGATTAGCTTTCGGTAGCACCTGTAGCCAGCGAGGTTGTCTGGGGAGTTTACTGAAGTTGGCACTAGCATTTACACTGGGATTTATACTGGAATGTTGCTGAAAGAGATTTAATCCAATCACTTCGCTAACGCCTGTGACCCTTGCCACGACCACGCTTAACTCTCGCTCCTGCACCGATCGCCCTAGCATCCAGCCCGTCCCCGCCGACCCACCAGGAGCCAACGGCGAGAGAAACTGCTGCACCGTCGATCGCACCTCCAACAGCACCCGATCGCGCTCAAACCCATCCGCAATTTCAACCCCGACACTCACCCCCAAAGATTTGTATTCACACCCAATCACATACAGTTCTGTCCCCAACGGTCGTCGAGTCTCCAGATAGGCATACACGCGCTCCAGTGTGGGGCGATCAGGGCGGGGATTAGGCGCAGATGGGCGAGTTTGAATTGGGAGAACCATCACAGAAACGACACCGGGGACATTTTGACGCCGTTGGTGGGGCTTAAACCGAGGCAGCACTTCGACCCGACCTAAACGGACTCCCGGCGTTTCATTGGCGAGGTGTTGATAATCACTGGGCGTAATGGCCCGATCTCGATGGCGAAACAAAGCGGGAATTCGGCGTTCGGCCTGCGCTAGGGTTTCCGTCGCCGCGCCGCCGCTAGTCGGAATCGGCTGCATCACCTTAAGTTTGACACTGGGTTCACCCGTCGCAGGGGTCGCCGTAATCGCGGTCAAACTGCCACTGGGCAAATTCCCCGCTGCGCCCCCGCCCAACCGCACGATCGCCACTCGAATCCGTGCGCCAATCTCTGGCACACGCCCCCGCATCCCATCCCCAAAGCGGATCGTTCCCGCTTCCGCATCTAATTGATAAACGGCTGCTTGCGATGTTGCCAGGGCTAGGTCCGCGATCGCCTGCCAGCGTTGATAACTACGTCCCGTTTCCTCCACTTGAATTTCTAATGTCTCAGGTTCGACCGATGTCCCTGGCAATGCAAAAACTTGATCCGCACTGCCATCACTCTGACCCATAATCCGATCGCGTAGCGTTTGCCGTTGATCAATTTCCACCGCATTAATCCCAATCCAACTGAGTTGAATATCGGGAAGTGCGATCGTAGAAGTTGGGGATACCTGTCGGGGAAGTAAGGGCCGCAACCGAATCCAGGCGATGAGGCGATCGGCCACGTCCGGTGCATCAATGCGAGGCGGATAGTCGCCCACGCCAGCTTCGGGCAATTGCCGCACATCATTGCTGGGAGCGCCGATTTGGCTTGCTGCCGGGAGCGCCAACCGCACAACTCCCGATCGGATCAATCCCTGGGTCGTATCCGTCACCACCATCAGGGGCAAATAACGGGGTTGAGTGTCCATTGGCTGGACGGGCTGGCTAATTTCCCAGACATGGGGAATGCGGGCGGCGATCGGTAATTCAGCTAATGCATCCGGCATCGTCAACGTCGGCACAATACCAATATTCAACAGTCCCGCTGCCCCCGTTAGAGTTTCCCCCAGGGCTTTCAGGATATCAGCTTTGGTCTCGGCATCAGGCTTAGGAGTCAGCAGCGCTAACCATAGACTGTGATCGATCGTCCGTTCCTTCAGACTGATTCCCTCGCGGTCGAGTTGTCCACCGCTAAAGACCGGGGTCGTAATGTAGGGCAACGCTTTAGTCTGGCTTCCTAACCCATGAAACACTTGCAGTTGCTCCACGACGGGCGTCAGTTGAAGGATCTGAGCGGCATCTAGGCGTTGTTTACAGTAGACCGCAAGCTGCAACGGGTACACCGTGATTTCCTGGCGCGTTTCAAAGAGGACAACCCCTTTCAGGCTGGCGAGGGGTTGAATAGAGGTCGATCGCAACACAATCGGATCATCAATGGCTAAACTGACGAGTCCTTGGGCAGCGATCGCTGGACGCATCGGAATGCCTAACAGTCGGAGAAATGCTAGCCGCTGTCGTTCTGGAATCAGATTGGCACGATACAACAATGTGTCGCCCAACCATGCGAATAGGTCAATTAACGTTCGTCCTGGATCGCCCGGACGCGGATCGGTCCATTCTGGGGTGTGAGCAGGAATACGCGCAATTAGTTCTTCGACCAAATCATCGAAGCTACGATCGTCTAGAGCAGGTGGGCGAATCGGCATAGGACTATCCCTCAAGTTGCATGGTTAAACCGATTTGTTGTATGGCACTGGTGCGTTTGATTTGGTAGACGATTTCTACCCGGAGATGGCTGGGTTGGTCGGTGGGGGTTTGGACATCGACCCGTTGAAGGACAATGCGGGATTCCCACTGGGTAAGGGTTTCATAAATTCGATCGCGAATTCGACGTTGGGTAGTGAGAGTATTGGGTTCCTGTAAAAAAGTGGATAACCCGGCTCCAAAGTTAGGTTGCATCAGTTGTTCTCCCGGTTTGGTCTGGAGGATAATTTGAATCGATTGCCGAATACTGTCATCTAGGTTGGGATAGTGTTGTTGACCTTGGCGATCGGGGCGCAGGTCAAGGGGGAGGTTGAGAAGGGGAGGGAGCATGGGAGGAGTGAAGAATGAAGAGTGAAGAATGAAGAATAGTTATGATTATGGTAGGGATTTGGGTTTGAATTTGGGGATGGGAATGCAGATTTTGATCATGAAGATCCACCAGAAAATTAGGTTAAATAAGCTTAGAAAAATGTTCAAGACAAGGTAGGCGCAGAGGGTGATGATTGGGATGTTGAATGAGCAGATCCAGGCAATATCAAGACCGCTAGGGTCACTATTGGAATTGTCTGCAGGTCCGCCTTTTAGAATTTTGGTGGGGTCGGGGGCCTGTTTTTTTAAGAAGTTGAATAGGCTGGCGGGAACGGAAAAGGCAACGCTGGGTTTTAGGTTTTTTAAGGTTTGGAAATCGGTGATGTCGGGGAGGGCGACTTTGACGGGCGCAATGTCACTGTTGGCATACCAAGGGGCAATAGCAAAGGTGGGGCTGGGTGTACTCCAGATGATCTGGGGCGAACAGGGCGCGGGGCGGTGCAGTCGGATGAAGGCGCGCACTTGATACGTGCGATCGCTATCCTCAAATCGTCCTTCCTGGGCTGACACCTCTGAGAGTCGATTGAGCAGGTTCGCTTGTAAGAGGTTAAAAATCCGTTGACTACGATCGCTTGCTATTTCCGGCCATTGTTTTGGTAGCTCCACTTGTCCCGGTTGCCGATCGACCAGAATGGTTGTAGCCTCCTGAAGTAAAGTTCCTAGTGGTTTCGTCGCATTACTCAGTTGCACCGTAAGCTGATTTAATTCTGTCATTAACGCAGCATTATCAAAGGCTTGGAAATGGAATTTCAGTTGTCGTAAGGTGTCAATAAATTGCTGAACTTTGGTATTTCTCTTCACCACATCTTTCTCGGTTAAGACTACACCAAAATTGGGTTCGGACCGTTCCCCACCCGATCGCAAGTAATAGGGCAACAGATCCTTAATCGCACTGCTGACCGCGCCGTTGGCAACCACGGGTGGCACTTCACTTACCTCGTTGCTGGTGACGGGCACGACGCCGTAGAGCACCGTTCGGTTTAAGTGGTTGCACAGATCGGGTGGCGCAACATAGAGGGCTGAAACGGTTTCCTGACGGGTTATCGCGGTGGCTTGCAATTGCCGATCGAGTTCGACTTGGCCCGTAGACTGGAAC
>JAYVVL010000166.1:0-1599 GCA_043787035.1 Synechococcales cyanobacterium | reverse complement strand
ACACCTGAATCTACTCATGAGTCGTTTAGATGAACAGCAGCGCCGTTGGATGGCGGCTATGGAAGCAGAGAAACTGGGCCATGGTGGAATTCGGCAGGTACAGAAGATCACAGGATTGGACATCAATACCATTCGTCGAGGGCAAAAAGAGCTGTCAGAGCAGTTAGTCTCTCGTCCCGTCGGTCGTATCCGTGCATCCGGTGGAGGCCGTAAACCCGTCGAAAAAAATAGTCGGGATTCGTGAACACTAGGACTTACGCATTGACAGAACGCCAAGAGTATGGGGGTGCTAAAATGATGGGATAATTTATCGGAATTTAGCTGTGATGGAACGATCGAAACCCTCGACAGCGAAATGTAATGCCAATATTTATATGCTGTTTCTGATCGCGGAGCCGAAATATGTAAGCTGTGTACGACTAGCCCATATTCTTGGAACGCTCTGTCACGATAGTATCAATCGTTTTTTGTTGAAGGAGCAATTTACAGCAAAAGATCTATTTGAGGAGGTAAGAACCAAGATTCAGTTAAAAGGAGGAACGCTGAGTATTGATGATAGCGTCCTCGATAAACCTTATCGAGATCCGAGTAAAACAGACCTGATTGGATACTTTTGGTCTGGTAAGCATAAGCGAACGGTAAAAGGGATTAATTTAATTACGTTGTATTACACAGACATTGCGAATCAGTCCTATCGTGTGAACTTCCGGATTTATGATAAACGAGAGGGTAAGACTAAAAATGAATATTTTCTAGAGATGGTTGCAGAAGTGCAGTCATGGGGTCTAAAGCCTTGCCGGGTAACGGGAGATAGCTGGTACTCAAGTGTCGGAAATTTGAAGTTTCTCAGAGAAGAGAAAGTAAGTTTTCTATTTGGAGTTGCTGAAAATCGTAAGGTTTCACTCATTCAAGGAACGGAAGTTCAAGTCCAAACATTGGAGATACCAGAATCAGGTTTGATGGTGTATCTAAAAGAATTTGGTTGGGTTAAAGTGTTTAGTCAGGACTTTAAAAACCAGGTCCGGCACTACATTATCTGGACCCCCGAACTCGAAGAACTCCGAGTCCTTGATCAGTCAATGTTCAAGAAAATTCATGATCAACATTGGTTGATTGAAAGTTTTCATCGCGTGATCAAGCAGGTGTGTAACATTGAGCGATTCCACATCAGAAATGAGCAAGGTATTCGAAATCATCTCTTTTGCGCCCTCTCTGCCTTCGTCAAATTACAGACCATGAAGGTCGAAGGTCTGATTGAGAACCTCTATCAGATTTCTAGGGAGCTATTTGTGCCGATCGTCCGTCAATTTATCTTAGATAATACTCAAAAAGACTGTCCTGCCTAAGTTTCAGATTAATCGGCATCTGTCAATGCGTAAGTCCTAAACACATTGAATCAGAGGTGGAAGAGGTCACAGCGGGAGACCCTTGCGGAGGGCTTAAATGGCTTCGTCGCAATAGCCTTCGGGGATTAAAAGCGAAACTTGCGGCTCTGGGCATGTTATTGAGTCACGTTAGCATCCGACGAATTCTCAAAGAAGCGAACTATTCCCTCAAAGCGAATCAAAAATCAGTCTCACTGGCGCAGCACCCCCAACG
>JAYVVL010000165.1:0-1616 GCA_043787035.1 Synechococcales cyanobacterium | reverse complement strand
GAAGATAGAGGATGAACCTTAATTTAGCCTACTTAGTCTAGAGGAAAACCCATTCGCTTATGCGCCTACTTATTAGTAATGACGACGGAGTTTTTGCGCCGGGGGTGAGAACCCTCGCTAACACCATGAATGCAGCAGGGCATCAAGTCACCGTCGTCTGCCCTGACCGGGAACGATCGGCCACCGGACACGGCATCACCCTGCACCAACCCATCCGAGCCAATCTCGTTGAGGACGTGTATGACGCGGGAATAACAGCCTGGGCCTGCTCCGGGACGCCCTCTGATTGCGTAAAATTGGCCCTTTGGTCGCTCTTAGATGACAAACCCGACTACGTACTTTCCGGGATTAACCAAGGAGCCAACCTCGGCACCGACGTCCTGTACTCCGGGACAGTTTCAGCCGCGATGGAAGGGATTATGGAAGGCATTCCATCCATGGCCTTAAGCCTCACTAGCTTCACTCTAAAGGACTTTCAGCCAGCGGCAGACTATGCCCGAAGCTTGCTCGATCGACTGATTCAGCAACCTCGAACCGAATTAACACTCCTGAACATCAACATTCCACCCGTGAGCGCGGATGAAATTCGTGGGACAAAAATAACAACTCAAGGTATTAGAAGATACATTGAAGTATTTGAAAAGCGCCAAGATCCACGGGGAAAGATTTACTACTGGCTAGCAGGTGAAGCGATCACCGAAGTGGCCGATCCAGAGGCTGAGGCGGATGTCCCGTCTGATGTTCAGGCCATTCAAGAAAACTACATTACCATCACGCCCCTGCAATACAATCTGACAGCTAGAAAAGAACTTTCTTCCTTAAAAGAATGGCTTCAGTCCGGACGTTCTGGACTTTGATTGAAAGAGAGACATAGGAGAATGTTCTCCAGCATCTAAGAAGGATTAAATTGGCGAGCAATTCGCGTATATTTGAGACTTCCTACGGATGACAGTCCCTTAAGTCATCATGGCAAAATATAGCGTGTGGATTTCGTCATTGCCTGAAACTGTGTTAAAGCCAACCGTTGCTGCTCTCGGTAATTTTGATGGTGTCCACCTAGGGCACCGCCAAGTAATTCAACCGATCTTGACCTATCCGATTGAGCGTTCTCTCCAAGGCAATGCTAATCGTCTTTATTCAACCGTGGTCAGTTTTTCACCCCATCCCATGGCCTTTTT
The DNA here is from genome assembly GCA_043787035.1 of Synechococcales cyanobacterium. GTDB lineage: Bacteria > Cyanobacteriota > Cyanobacteriia > Leptolyngbyales > Leptolyngbyaceae > JAAFJU01. The sequence goes on along the minus strand of JAYVVL010000165.1, from coordinate 438 downwards.
CTCTGGGGAAGAGCTTCCGACGCTGACGCCGGGGGACGAGAAGGTGCGTCAACTCCGAAGAATGGGCGTGGATCAGCTCGTCCTGTTGCCGTTCACTCGCGAGTTGGCGGGTCTGTCACCCCACGAGTTTGTGGAGGAAGTTTTAGTTCGACAGCTCAATGCCCGCTTTATTAGCGTCGGGGAAGATTTTCGGTTTGGCCGCAAGCGATCGGGGGATGCTCCGATGTTGCGCACGATCGCGTCAGAATTTGGCATTGAGGTCAAGCTGGTAGAACTGGAGACCATTGCGGGCGATCGCATTAGCAGTAGCTCCATTCGGGGAGCACTCGGATCGGGCGATATTCAATCAGCCACGCGGATGTTAGGGCGGTCTTACGATCTCACGGGCATCGTCGTCAAAGGCCAACAGATGGGTCGTCAATTGGGGTTTCCGACCGC
>JAYVVL010000164.1:0-13347 GCA_043787035.1 Synechococcales cyanobacterium | reverse complement strand
CCTGAATGCTTGTCAACACCGCCGCCGCATTAGCAGAAAGTTTGTAGCCCGCAGGAATTGGTGCAATCTTTCCCTCTTCCATCAGTTCGCCAAGACGGTACCAGAAACCAAGTTTGATATTGACCGACCACGTTGCATAGGTCCGGCAAATCGGATTGTCCTCGTTGTTAGCCAGATCACACATGATCTGAGACTGCTCACGGAAATTCATCTGGACAATCTGGGTCAGGGTTGATTCAGCAAACTGCATGTTTGCCGCTCCCGGGGCTGCGATCGTGATAGTCGAACCCATCTCAAGATAAGCGAACCAGATCAGGGCCAGTTGGTCCTCAACACTGAGCTGCCTAAAACGAGCAGTTGTAGCGGGAACTGCATCGGCAGACATCGTACCTGGAAAAATGTTACGCGCTGCATCAATCGTAATAGCCATATGGAAACCTACCTCAAAGTTAATGTTCTTAACGATCTTAAAGAAAGACGTAACCTATTTTGTCAGCAATACTGTTCCACACTGACCTAAACGTATCACGAATTGTTAAGTAATATAAATTAAAATTCATAATTGACCCAATTCACAAAAAAGCGGGCCGATCGGCCCGCTCTACCCCAGACCATTTAATATCTCAGGGTAATGTTTTAGGGTGTGCGTTACCCGATGACGGCCATGTCCTGCTTCCCAAGCAACTGCGCGATCGCTTTATGCTCTACCGACTGATCCGACGGCATTGCCTGCCGAGTATCCGTAATAAGCCAATCGAGAGACGCCGCCTGAACATCAATAGTCGCTCCGGTTTTGTCTACGCAATACCGACCAAACACTAGCTTATCCACTAGCCGCACGCCGGATCCCAGACGAGAATAATCAAAAATTACGCTGTTATCCACCGTTGCGCCGCTGCAAATCCGGCAGTTTTGGCCGATCATCGCAGGACCGATAATGGTTGCCCCGTCTTCAATGCAGGTCATTGCGCCAATGTACACCGGACCCTGGATGTTTACTTTGTCCCAGTTTACCGACACATTCAGTCCGGTATAGACACCCGGTTTGACCTCCTTGCCCGGAACCGATACATTCTTCACGTCGCCCTTCAGCACCGATCGAATGGCGTGCCAGTAGTCCGGTACCTTCCCAATATCGACCCACTCAAAGTCCATGGGCAACCCATAAAACTCAGCGTCCATTTCCACTAGCTTGGGAAATAGATCGCCCCCAATGTCAAATTCTTTTCCTGATGGAATATAGTTTAGAATCTCCGGCTCGAATATATAAATTCCCGTATTGATGGTTGTACTGAGCGCTTCCTCAACGGTGGGCTTCTCCTGAAACGCAGTGATTTTGCCCGTCTCATCCGTCACGACGACGCCATAGCTAGGCACTTCCTCACGCGGAACAGTCTTCATGATAATCGTGGCGATCGCACCCTTTTCCCGATGCCAGCGAACGGCCTCGGTAAGATCAAGATCGATCAGCGCATCGCCGCATAACACCACAAAGGTATCGTCAAAAAATGGATTGAAATCCTGAATGCGCTTCATTCCTCCGGCAGAGCCTACGGCCTCGCCCAGCAGTTCGCCGTCTGAAATACGGCCCTCAAAGGAGTAGCCAATTTCCACACCAAAGCGCTGCCCGTCGCGGAAATAGTCTTCAATTTCCTTCGCGAGGTGACTGACGTTGACCATGATCTGATCAAACCCGTGCTGCTTCAACAGTTCGAGTAGAAACTCCATCACTGGCTTTTGCAGGATTGGAATCATGGGCTTTGGAATGGTGTATGTGATGGGGCGCACGCGAGTACCTTTACCCGCTGCCAGAATCATGGCTTTCATAAACTTACTCTCTATCCGCAGATCATTTCGATGATAATTAGCATAACCAAGATTGCTCTTAAGAAAGAATCTTCATCTCTTCCTCAAGAGTTCTTTAAGTAATCTTAAGAATACCCAACTCAAGGGTGAGATTTTACTCTTGCTGGATTTAATATTCTCAAATTAGATCAAAACTCAATCTAACAACGCGATCGTAGCCAATTCATCAATTTTTAGCGCCTTAAGCGATAAAACGGTCTTTACTTTTAAGTCTTGATAAAAATTCTCCTGGGAAAGCTCAACTTTATTTTGTGCGCTCAGTAGCAACAACGCCCAAAAAACACCTACTTTTTCATGGGTCTGCTCGTCAGTGACAATATGTCGATGGGCATCAGGTTCCTCTTGTGCCCGCGTCGCCATCCAAAACTCCAACAATAGATTAAAGTCAATCCAATCAGTGCCCGCCGACAGCTCATCCCAATGGCTAGAGAAAAATTCTTCTAGCATCACTGCCATTTCCGTTAGGTTTTCTTGATGCGCTAACTGGGCGATCGTCCGAATCGCCTGAGATCTTGATTGCGGACGAGCCTGACGAGCTTTCACCCGAGGCCGAGAGCCATTATCTTCTATGGCCGCTGCAATGACTTCTAACTGGTTAATGAGTTCTTGGAGCGTCACCCGGCGTCGCTGAGGAGGATGCGCAACCGCACGACGACGAATTTGGCGTTCTAGATGGGCTGGCAGTGCTCGTTCACTCTCAAAATCTTCCTCGACAAACACTTCTTCAACAGGTTCAACCCGATCGCGATCGACTAGATTATCGGCCTTCAGTAAAATCAACATCGACGCATACAAAAAAGCTTGACCCGATTGGGACAAGGTCGATTCGTACTGCGTTCGGTGGGTCGCTGTAAACGGGTTTAGCTCGGCTAAGAATCGATCGATCACATCGATCACTTTGACATCCCAAGGATCAATTTCGCCCTTCTCAGAGAGATCCATTAAAAACGCAACCGCGTCACGGGCAAGGGATGTAGCCATGAAGGTTCTGCGAAGACCCGAAGGAGTACAAGTATTCTAACAGAGCTTTTCAAAACCGATTCAATTACCCCGCTGCACTTCAATTACCGCTCCGCACCTCGGGGGTCTAACACATCCCGCAACCCGTCGCCCAGCAAGTTAAAGGCCAATACCGTCAGAATCATTAGTCCTGCTGGAGCCGACACCAGCCAAGGCTGAAGGACCAAAATCGACGCATTCGTCGCTAGTGACAGCATATTTCCCCAAGACGGATCGGGCTGTTGAATCCCAAGCCCAATCAAACTCAAAATCGCTTCCGCAATAATAAAACTCGGAATCGTCAACGTCGCAGAAATAATCACATAGGTCGCCGTCTGAGGCAGCACATGACGCAAAATAATATAAAGCGGTTGTCCACCCATCACCTTCGCCGCCTGCACAAACTCGCGCTCCTTAATGGACAACACCTGCCCTCGAATCACCCGAGCAAGTCCCGCCCATCGCACAAAGGACGTAATCACCGTCACCAACAAAAATCGCTGCGCGCTATTCAATCCCGGAGGCAGCACCGCCGCAAGGGAAATCAGAAGATAAATATCTGGAATCGTCATCAGTACCTCCACAAAGCGCATGAGAATCCCATCGACCCAGCCGCCAAAATAGCCCGCAATCCCACCCACGAGCATCCCTAGTGGAAACGAAATCGCAATTCCTAACAATCCAATAACCAAGCTCACCCGACTGCCATACACCAAGCGACTGAACTGATCCCGCGCCTGTTCGTCAGTACCAAGAAGATTGATATAAGCTTTGAGACTGGAGGAATTCTCGGTGCCGAAAAGATGCCAATTGCAAGGAATCAGCCCAAAAACTTTGTATTCAAAACCGGAGACAAAGAACTTCAATCGAGCAGGAGCCTTTACGTTTACCTTCACGGCGCGCGCGCCAGTCTCAATATCGATCGCACCTTGAGTCGTCGGGTAAACGTGAGGACCAATCAATTGTTTTTGCGCTGAGGCATCGCGCCAATAAATCGCAGTTGGCGGCAGCAGTGCGCCATCTAACTGCGACTCATATGGATCGTACGGGGATACAAACTCCGCGAAAAGAGCCACCGTATAGAGCACCGCCAAAATCGCGCCGCCCCAGCGAGCCAAACGACTTTCCTTTAACCGTTTCCACCAATCCATAGCGATCCTAACTTACACATTCAGAAGTGTCACCATCCTACAGGTTACATATCCACATGTAACTGCCAAAGCTCCTCAAAATCTGCGTGTTCCACCACAAAGACATTGGAATAAAGATTTGCAATAATTTGCTTGCCCTGCTGCGTTACTGACAGATAGCGCAATCCGTCTTGAATGTAAGGATAAACGCCCTGCCAATAAAATTTTGGATAGTTTAGCCGGAGATCCCCTGGATTCTGGTAGCCCAGTATTTTATTGACGCCCGTCTCTTCAAATTCATAGAAGAGCGCACTGATTTTTTTTAGGTAGCGCGGGTCACTGAGTTGCCCGATTAAGTCTGACGCTCGGATTAGTCCAGGATAGTCATTGGTGTTTTGGTGGTCATTTTCGGAGGGTACCGGAAATCGGGTCAGCTCGATGTTTTGCTTAATCCGATCGGCGTCAATGAAGGGATGATTCCCAAACCGTTCATCAATAAATAATTTAGCGCGATCGACATGGTAAGGCGTCAGCCCCGCATCGGTGGCTCCGGGTGCTAGCTTAATCATCTCATCAGCAATCCCGGTGGCATACCATCCATCTCGGTCTTGACGACAAACGCCTTTGACGTAACCAATATCATGACAGACCAGCGAAATAACGAAGTGCAGCCAATCATCGCAGGACACGCCGCCCTCTCGGATATGCTTTCCGCGCAGCAGCTCTTGCCCGACCAAAGCCACCAAAATCGAGTGTTCAACATTGTGGTAAAGCGCATCGCTATTGGCGACATTTTCCATGGCCATTGCTCCAACCCAACCGATAATCTCTTCGTAGTCGGACCTCAGCGCACCGTAGGTTCGATGGTATCCCTCCCGTAGGATTCGGACAAAGTCGTCGATTAGTAACTCGGTTGCGTTAAACATTCCAGTGAGCAAATGGCTATTGGTGACCCCATTGTGCCCTGTTCTGAGAAAGATAAGACTCTTTGTAAAAAATTTAGGAGGACTCAGCCTAAAATAATGATCCATTATGCGCCATCATGACTTATAGTATTACAGGTGCGGGTATAGTTTAGTGGCAAAATGAAAGCTTCCCATGCTTTAGTTGCGAGTTCGATTCTCGCTACCCGCTTTTAGACTTTGTGGTTTGCTAGCTACTACGATCCATCTCTATGTGAATTTTCATGCCGTAAAACCTCCCCTTAGCCGTTCGGTTCACCTACTGGGCATGGTCGGAGGTCAGTTGGTACATTGGATGCATAGAAGAAATTGCTGCTCTTAATCTTGAACTTTGGAGAATCTCCTGTGAACGATGCTATCCACATTCCTAATTTCAACACCTCTAATAATGAACCGGATATGTTTTGGAAATATGTCCAAAGCATGAACTCTGATACTGTTGCACAGCTCTCCCGTCCGGGGTCTCCAGAGGTGCTTCAGGTCATGGAACGCAATATTTCAGGTTTACTAGGTGGTCTACCTAGTGAAGGCTTTGATGTCACGATCGCCACAAGCCGGGATCACCTCGGACGCTTGATGGCTTCTGCAATGATGAGCGGATACTTCTTGCGCAATGCCGAGCAGCGTTTAGCTTTAGAAAGTTCACTATCTGAGGACTAAACCTATCCGGGTTTACCTAAGATAAGCCCCACTTAAAGGGGTCTTTAAAAAGCTGAAGGAAGTGATGTTTGATATCAATGCCCTCAAAGTCCTCCTCGAAAAAGGGGGGCTTTGAGCACAGTCTGGGTTTCCCATTCCTAAGGTGCACCCATTCCTGAAGGGTCGGCGGCTAAGAGACAGACATCTTTACCCGAAGAATCTGCATTGCAAGCATGGCTGCCCCAAACCCATTGTCAATATTGACCACACCAATGCCCGATGCGCAAGAATTCAACATTCCAAGCAAGGCCGCTAATCCCTCAAAGCTCGCACCATATCCAATACTCGTCGGCACCGCGATCACCGGACAATCGGCCAACCCGCCGACGACACTGGGCAGAGCACCTTCCATTCCAGCCACGACGATCAAGACTTCTGCATCATCAATGACATGGCGTTGGGCTAGCAGTCGGTGAATTCCCGCTACGCCGACGTCCCACAATCGTCGGACCTCAAAGCCAGACAGTTCAGCCGTTACAGCCGCTTCTTCTGCAACCGGAACATCGGCTGTTCCTGCGGTCAAAATCGTAATGACACCCGATCGCGCTGGCAGTTCACGACCGCGCAGCGCACAGATCCTCGCCCGATCGAAATACATTACGTCTGGCGATCGTAATTTAATGGCATCATACGTTGCTGAATCAATTCGCGTTGCCATAATGGTTTGAGATCTGTTGCGCATGGATTCCATGATCTGCGAAATTTGCTCGGGCGTTTTTCCGGGTCCCCAAATCACCTCCGGAAAGCCCGTTCTAAGCGCCCGGTGATGATCGACATGGGCAAAATCGCCCACTTTCTCAAAGTTTAAATCCTTCAAATTCTCAAAAGCATCATCAGGACTCAGGTCTCCCATTGCTACTGATTTCAACAGCGATCGAAGATAATCTGGCGTAGTCATTTGCGATAAACCTCATCAATATTCCATAGTCCCCAGAAGGGCAATCCATTGTAGTCCACACCCTGAATATCATTGCGCACGACCATGAAAGCGCGATCATTTACCATATGAATAATAGGCAGTTCTTCTTGAACAAGCTGCTGGAACTTAATGTAAATAGCCCGTCGTTTAGCAGGGTCAAACTCTCTCGCTCCGTCTTGAAATAGGCGATCGATTTCGACTTCAAAAGGCTTAGGTGCGTAGTCTTGAATGGCAGGCTGTCCGGGCTGCTGTTTGAGATTAAACGAATGGGATCCGCCCCCTGTAAGCCAGAGATTTGCGACGAGATGCGGTTCTACTCCGCCCTCAAAGCCAATCATGTGCGTATCCCAATCCCGTGAGGCGTTAATTTTTTCCACTAGGACGCTAAAGTTCACGACTTGAAAGTTAAGCTTAATCCCAATTTTTTCGAGGTCTTGCTTGACTTGAGATCCGATCGCTACTCGAACTAGGTTATTCGCATTAGTTGCTAAGTTAAACTCGACGCGATTGTTTCGATCGTCGAATAGTTCATTGCCTCTATAGCTAAATCCCGCTGCTTTCAGCAATTCCTTTGCTTTGCTGGGGCTATAGTTATACACCTTCAACCCTTGTTCTGGTGAATAAAAGAACGGGCTTTGGACAGAAATAGGCGAATGCTGAATCACGCCCACACCGCGAAAGATGTTGGTGTTGATCCGTTCTTTGTTGATGCTGTAGGCGATCGCTTGTCTGAAGGCTTTGTTGTTGAACCAGCGTGCTTTTTTGGGTTCTACAAAGGGTTTCCCGTCGCTATTTTTTGCCGTACTCAGGTTGAATACAAATTGCAGCACGCCAGACCACGGTCCGCCGTCCATTACTTTGAAGTTGCCGCGTTGCTCTTCCTGTTTCAAAAGTGCATAGTATTCGGCCTTCAGCGGACGCGAATCCCCCATCACGTCGAGATCATTCGATCGAAACTTTAGCAATTGCGTATCTTGATTTTCAATGATAGACCAGATGATGCGATCGAATTTCGGTAGTGATTCACCCTGCAATCCTTTTCGCCAATAGTAGGGATTCCGTTTGAAAACTAATCGCTGTCCAGTTAAGTAACTCTCGATTTGGTATGGGCCGTTCACAACCACGTCATCCGGCTTTGTATCGGTGCCCCAGTGGGTGATGAAATTTGGGTTACCGTTTTTGTCAAGAGTCTTCAAGGTCGCAGCTAGCTTATGTTTGGGCAGGATCGCGACTGACCCCGTGCGTCCACCCGTAGTGGTGTGGAGAAAGGGCGAGAATGGTTCTGGAAAGGTGAACTCAATGGTTCGATCGGTGAGTTTTTTGACCGTTGGAAATTCGCCTTTTGCCCCAATGCGGACCTGATCTTTCGCTTCGATCGGCACTTTGGGATTGAATACAATGTCGTTGTAGGTAAAGACGACATCATCAGCCGTAAGCGGCGCTCCGTCAGACCATTTTAGATTCTGGCGCAGGGTGAAGACCAGCCGTTTTTTATCTGCCGAATACACCCATTTTTCTGCTAGCCCCGGTTCTACTTCGCCTGTTGTTCCATTTTCACGCGTCAACCCTTCGTGACTGAATAAAAACACGTTTGGCACCGAGGCGCTGTTCGCGTAGTTGAACGTTTTGGGATCGGATGGGGTGAGAAGACGTAGGGTTTTGTCTGTTCGAGGCGATCGCACTGAGGATTGGCATGCGGTGAGGGCGCAAAATACGGTCGCGATTCCCACCATGCGGCGCAAGTTTTTGTATTTGCCGATAAGTTGACCGATCGTCCTTTGGCGTGCCTGAACCATAGATTGCCCTATCGAATAACCATTTTTATTGTACTTGGATAGGCTGGCTGTATATCTAGATAATTATAAATCTTGGTGCGTAAACGATTTCGCATTTTCGCCTGTGTAGGTTGCTGCAATCTGTCCGTCGCCTACGATTTGGTACTTGTACGTGACCAACCCTTCCAAGCCTACGGGTCCACGCGGAGGCATTTTCTGAGTGCTGATGCCGACCTCTGCCCCAAAGCCATAGCGGAATCCATCGGCAAACCGGGTTGAGCAATTGTGATAGACGCCTGCGGCATCGACTTGATCCATGAAGGTTTGGGCGGTTAAGGTATTTTCAGTTGCGATCGCTTCAGTGTGCCGTGATCCATAGGTTGTGATGTGATCGATCGCGTTATCTAAATCGTCTACAATACGAATCGACAAAATTAGCTCGCCGTATTCAGTGAACCAATCGTTTTCAGTGGCTAGCACGATTCCCGGTAGCATTTCACAAGTTTCAGCATCACCCCGAATTTCAACGTATTTTGCGGTCAACGCAGCGGCAACTTTAGGGAGGAAGTCTGGGGCGATCGATCGATGAATGAGAAGGGTTTCAATGGTGTTGCAGGCGGCAGGGTATTGGGTCTTGGAATCAATGACGATCGGAATAGTTTTGGCAATATCTGCGGCGGAATCTACGTAGAGATGACAAATTCCGTCGGCGTGACCTAGGACAGGAATGCGCGTGTTGTTTTGGACAAATTGCACAAAGGAATTCGAGCCACGGGGAATGATCAAATCGACATATTTATCGAGTTTCAATAGTGCCATGGTTTCTTCTCGCGTAGTCAAAAGCTGCACTACATTGGGGTCAAGCCCAGCAGCAACTAACCCCGCATGAATCGCCGAAACCAAGGCCACACAAGTCTGCACCGCCTCTCGCCCACATTTCAAAATCACGCCATTGCCCGACTTGATCGCCAAACTTGAAATTTGCATCACCGCGTCAGGTCGCGCTTCAAAAATTACGCCCACGACACCTAAAGGACAGGTAAGCCGTTTCATCACGAGGCCCGTATCGAGTTCGCGGTGGATCTGCACATCGCCGATCGGATCATCGAGTTTTTTCACATCTCGAACCCCAACGATCGCACCATTGAGCTTAATGCGATCGAGTTTCAGTCTTGCATACAAGGCCGAACCGAGTTGATCCGCTTGGGCCGCGATGCAGTCCGCTTCATTGGCTTTTACGATCGCATCGGCCTGCGCTGCGAGAGATTCTGCAATGGCTTCGAGGGCTGAATTTCGCGTTTCGATCGGGGTGAGTGAGAGAATTCGTGCGGCGCTGCGAGTTTTCTGGGCAAGGGCGGTCAAATCGATGGCGGCAGTCATGGCAGTATACGGAATTAATAATGCTGAATTGCACTCATAATAATGGATTATCGGCACTCTGATGTTGGAAGCGTTCAGATTAGGATTGCAGGGGAATACTTGAGTGAGGTTTACTAAGGTTGAAAATGGGCGTGGTAGAACGATCGTATTGGTTAGCGTGGCGAGAAGTGGCGGGAATTGGTCCAGTGTTGTTGCATCGTATCCGACAAATCTTTGGCGACTTAGGATTGGCGTGGGATGCAGATGCAGTGGCCCTTCAAGCCGTGGATGGTATCGGATCGCAGCGAGCACAAAAGATTGTAATCGAACGCCGATCGCTAAATCCTGACCTTATTTTAGAACAATACCAGCAATACAATCCTCATTTTTGGACGCCAACGGATCTGGGCTATCCGGCCTTATTAAAGGAAATCCCAGATGCGCCGATCGTTTTGCATTATCGGGGCAATCCTGAATTGCTAGACACTCTAAAAACTCATCCTGGAATTGGGATTGTGGGGACGCGAAAACCTGGAAAATATGGCAGTATTTGGACCGAACGCTATAGTAAAGTATTGTCCGAACATGATTTTACAATCCTCTCTGGACTGGCTGAAGGCATTGATGCAATCGCCCATGAGGCGTGTCTAAATGCCAATGGAAAGACCATTGCAGTGTTAGGAAATGGGGTCGATCAAGTCTATCCATTGTGTAATCGGAAGCTCTACGATCGCATTGCTGAAAAGGGTTTATTGCTGAGTGAGTATCCGGCGGGAACTCGGCCCGATCGAAATCATTTCCCTGCTCGAAATCGAATTGTGGCGGGGCTGAGTCGGGCGGTGCTGGTGATGGAGGCGGGAATGCAGTCGGGTTCGTTGATTACGGCGGGTCAGGCGAATGAGTATGGGCGGGAAGTATATGCGTTGGCGGGAAATCTCGATAGCGATCAAATGCAGGGTTGTATTCATTTGATTAGTCAGGGCGCACAGATTTTGCCGAGACCTGAAACGTTTTTGGAAATGATGGAGATTATGCCAATAACGATCGCGCCTGTGATCGATTCCAATCAACTGGAAACCCAGCTAACATTACTACAGTCCATATTAGAGCCCTCCCTATTGATCCTGGTCGAAACTATTGTAAAACTTGGAAATAACGCACCGATCGATCTGGTCATTGAAACGACGGGACTGTCTACTTCTGAGGTGTCGAGTGGACTCCTACAGTTAGAACTCTTGGATGTGGTGACGCAAGGACCGGGGATGCGATATTCGATCGTTTTGGGAGGTTAAAGTTGGGCGGTAAACTGAGTGACAAACCGGGCGAATGGCATTCGTCCTTACTAAGGCGTTGTGTTTTAGCTGTGTTTCAATCGATCGGCAAGATGGTCTTGGTCTGATTAGTGATCGCATTTCAATATATTGGGTAATAATGAGAGAAAATTAGCTTTGGACTACCTCACTATGTTTGTCTCTGCCTCAGTGAATTTGCAGCGATCGGTTGAGCAGGTTTTGCAGTTGGTGGGTGAGGAAGCGGGGTTAGCGGCGATGAACCTTACAATGCAAACAACTAATTCCTTGAACTCAATCGTAGCTCTGACAGCCTGTTTCCATTATCTCCTTCAGGCTAGATGACATAGTATGACGGTTCAGCTCTACATTCTTCATCTTGGGAAAATAGACACCTACATAAAATCTGTGGGGTAATTGGCGTCTTTGCCCAAAAATTTAACTTACCCGCTAAATTTCACCTGTCCATCTCCTTCGTGCTACCCCCGGCTAAGTGGGAGAATAGAACGTTCGTCATTGAGAGACTGCAAGCTGCTATGGAGGAGCTAGACACCCCTTGCGGGAGAATTAAGCCCAAGTTAGTGAGCATTTCACCATTTCCCGAAGGGATGGGGATTTTATTAGGTCAAAATGTAGACATTAAGGATGTCCTCACGATGACTGTGGTGATGCTAGGTTTTCGGAATGCTAGTGTGTTTACGTCGAGCAATGGTACGGTTAATCGCCCCCATCCTTCGGATTTGGGGTTTAACGATTTGCTCAAAGAGATCGCAGGTAAGACTGGCTATCACATCGGAGCTATGACCGAGCCAGTTTTTAAGCATTAGCAAAGTCTCAACAATGTCAAGACTTGGGCTAAATATATTGCCCAATTAGAACTAGAGCTAAAGCAGTATCGAGAGGGTCAAAGATCGTTCTCGCCTAATCAAGCTGAAAACGTAACAACCCTGATTAAATTTCAAGAAAACGCTGAAAAAGCTAAATTAGCGATTACTCAAAGTTTAACTCCGCTGCTGCGCTGTACTGGTACAGATCGTCAGATTGAGTTAGATAAGTTGATTGGAGCTATCGCTACGGCTAATCGTCATTACTGGGGTGAGTTAGCTGATTGGCTGGAAGAAATGATGCCATCTCAATCAGATCGGGTCTGTATCGCTGGTGGTACTGCTAACTATTTTAAGGTGGAGTTGCAAGATTTTCTCAAAACTAAGGTAGTTTCTCCAGTTGAAGGTGCTGTGTGCTGGCATTCAGCGATTGAACTACCAGATCGCTTTAAAGTGTATAACGACCGATTTGATGATATCTACTCACTGTGGCAGCAAATGGAGCGGCGATTTGTACCTGCTACTGTTGGCTCGAAAGTAACGACCTAGAGGTGAAAATCTGACACCTTGCCGTCTCTGCGATGGTGCGATTAAATCGCGCTCTCCATTAGCAGGGTGTGGATTTTGCCGCTTCACTCAAACTGGTACAGTTGTTAGACCAGTAAGCCTGAAAATAATGAGACTCTGAAATGTTTGCTATGAAAAGGTTGTGAGCTTAACGGCACTTTCTGCACACTTGCTACCCAAACACTTGGATCGGCTATTCACTGTGGTTTCAATTTACTCACCTTGAGCCTAAATTCTCCATGACTATTTTCACCAAAGCCCCGAACCCTGATGATATAAGGACCAGAATCGATAATTCTCGCGAACAACAGAGAGTTGGTAGAACCATCATCATTTACCCCAATAGTGCGACCTTTAGCATTAAGTAAAACTACAACAGTATCAAAGGCTTCAGAAGTTAGCTCGATCGCGATTTGGTCGCCAGCCGTTAACTGAATTGAATAACCCCGTGCGAATCCACTATCGCCAATTGGAACATCTCGTTCGGACAGAACATCTTTGATTTCCCCACTTGCAGGTAATGGAATCGGTGTATAGACAAAATTACTAAGTTTCGGTATTGACTCGATCTGTTGAGGAGGATTCGCACTTGCAGTGTGGTTAAATGTTGTCTGAACCAGAATTAGAACGGGTATTAGCAAGCAATAACAGCAACTTTGATTTAGACGTGACATTAATTATTTCGTTCTAATTATTTTAGAGTCACTTTGCACTAACTATATGTCTCCTGAATAATACTCCAACTCACGGCACTGACTCCGGCATCCAGACTCAACCGACTGACAATTTGCTCTAAGAACGCATCATCCCGCTCTTGAGTTACGAGATCCGCTTCGACCTCTACTCGCTCGGTGTTTTTGAGATCGGTGCTGCTCAGAGATCTCAACTGCATTTTGCCACTATTGACCGCTTGCAGTAGCAAGGCGCGCACATGAGCTTCATCTCGCTCGCGACAAAC
>JAYVVL010000163.1:0-4924 GCA_043787035.1 Synechococcales cyanobacterium | reverse complement strand
ATCCTCGAACGCCCAGCGTTGGCGGCGGAATGCCCGTCATCCAATACTGGGCAGAGCAGACCCTCTCACCGGATGGGCCACAACTTTGGAAAACGCTCTTCCACAAAAGCTCATGCCTCTCCTGTGCGTGGGGAACCGGGGGTCAGAAAGGAGGCTTCGTCAACGAAGAAGGGGAAGTGCTCCAGCGCTGTGCCAAAAGCGTAGAGGCGATCGCCCACGAACTCAAGCCCGCCGTCCCCCCAGAAGTCTTTGCCCAGCGCACGATTACCGAACTCCAGACGCTCACTTCCCAGGAAGCTGACCAGTTAGGACGGCTTAGCTTTCCCATGATTCTGAGGGCCGGGAGTCAGCACTATGAGCGTCTTAGCTGGGAAGACGTCTATACGATCGCCGAAACGGCCTTTCGTCAATCACCCGAACGGGTGGCCTCCTATAGCTCAGGACGATCGTCCAACGAAGCCGCCTATTTGTTGCAGCTCATGATTCGGGCTTTGGGGTCCAACAACCTCGCTGACTGCTCCGATTTATGTCATGTTCCTTCCACCATGGGTCTGGACAAAATGTTTGGTTCCGGCACCTCAATGGTGAGCCTAGAAGACCTAAAGCACTCGGACTGCGTGGTGTTGATGGGGTCTAATGCACCTGCCAATCAGCCCCGCCTCATGAATGAGCTGATTAAACTGCGCGATCGCGGCGGTAAAGTCATCGTCATCAACCCCTTAGTAGAACTGGGTCTCGTCAAATTTGCCTCCCCTGCATTTATAAAATCCTTACTGCTCGGCTCAGACATCTCATCGCTTTATCTTCAACCCCATCCAGGCAGCGATGTGGCGCTGATGGTGGGCATCCAGAAGTCATTAATTTTACAAGGGTTAAGTCAGCCTGAATACCTAAAAAATCATACTGAAGAATGGGAGTCCGTGGTTGAGTACGCCACGATCGCCCCTTGGGAAACCATTACCCAAACCTGCGGCGTTTCTCAAGCCAAAATTGAGGCCGCCGCCACTCTGATTGGCACCTGCGATCGCGTAGTCTTTGCTTGGTCGATGGGCATTACTCAACATGAAAACGGCATGGATAACGTTTTGAGTATTGCCAATACAGCCTTGCTTTCAGGGAACGCAGGCAAACCCGGTTCTGGAACTATGCCGATTCGCGGACATTCCAACGTGCAAGGCTTTGGCTCAATGGGAGTTACAACTCATCTCAAAGAAGAAATCAGGGCTGCTCTAGAGAAACTGCTCGATCGCCCCCTCAGCCGCGTTCCTGGATATAACACTCACGCATTAATCGAGGCTGCCGATGACAGCAAAATTGATACGCTTCTCTGTTTGGGCGGCAATTTGTACGCAGCCAATCCTGATTTAAAGCAGGCCAAGCAGGCTTTAGGTAAAGTCGAAACCATTATCTATCTCGCCACGAAACCCAATCTCGGACATTTCCATGGTTTGGCACAGCAGAATACCCTGGTCCTTCCAGTCTTTGCCCGATTTGAGAACCCTCATAAAGTCACAACAGAATCTGGCAATAACTTTGTGCGGCTTAGCGACGAAGGGGACACCCATCTCAAATCGGCTGACCTGATTGCAGAAGTAGACTTTTTAAGTGAATTAGCCCATCGGCTCCACGGCGAAACGCCCGTCCAGTGGCGCAAATTGCAAGACACTCGCTACGTGCGGCAGCTTATTGCTCAAACCATTCCGGGCTATGAAAAAATAGGCGCGATCGATGACACCAAAACCGAATTCACCATCGCAAACCGGATTTTTCATGAGCCTAAATTTGCAACGCCTAACGGTAAGGCCAAGATGTTTGTGACGCCTTTGCCGCACCTTTCGATGCCTACGCTCACCGACTTTGAGGTTCCGGCAACAGCGCAGGGTCTTGTCTTAGCCCTAGGCACAGGACGCAGCTATTCTCAGCACAACACGGTAGTCTATGGCCCTGGTGACAAATATCGCGGAATGCCGCACCGCAACTGCATTTTGATGAATGCAGCCGATGCAGAAAAAGCGGGATTAGTGGAACATCAACGAGTTACGGTGAGGGGCGATCGCAGCCAGCTAGACCAAGTAGAAATCATCTACGGTCAAATCCGCGAAGGAGCCGCGCTGATGTTTTATCCAGAAGTCAATGCCATCTTCAAGGCACACATCGATCCAAAATCAGGAATCCCTGCCTACAAGCGGGTGCCTGTCGCGGTGTATGCGGCTGAATCTTGCGCTGAATAATTTGACAATCCCGAATCAGACGGATTTTAACCTGCTGTACGATCGGCTGATTGCACCGGATATTCAGAATAACGACGTTTGAAACATGACCCACACCGGACTAGCGCCTTGATGAAATAGGAACCTTCAGAACCTCAAACCTCACTACTGAAGGAAATTCATCATGAGCGCTGGACTAAACCAAATCACTATTTTCGGTCGTCTCGGCAATGACCCCATCACCCGCGACACCCGTACCGAAACCACCGTCACCTATTTCGACGTGGCCGTAGACGAAAGCTACAAATCTAAAGCTGGAGACAAAGTAGAGAAAGTCACCTGGTTTCGCTGTGAAGCTTGGAACGGTCGGGGAAAGGCGATCGCTCAATACCTCGGCAAAGGCAATCGCATTCTCGTCAATGGACGCATGGACTTCCGCCAATACGAAAAAGCGATCGTCCTCAATGACCAAGAAGGCACCGTCAAAATAATTGACCCCGTTCTCATCATCGAAGACTTCAAAATCATCGATTGGAAGGACGATAATCCTGGCGACGGCTTTGACCAAGATGAACTTTAGCTAGACCTAGACCCGATCGACCCTACGATCGGGTCTATTTTTTTGAACTCTCAAAATTATCAGACTGATAAATCCCAATCTTGTGGCACGACATCCAATAGCTCTAATTCCTTAATCTATAGGGATTTACAACCGATCGATTCTTCTCAGAAGCTCTCCATCTTGTGCTACATAAATCCCATTTGTAGTACAAGATAAGCACACAAGCTTTAATCCAAATCGTTCTACTCCCCTAATTCATATGGTGCAAACTCTCATTTCACCGATATACTGCTATTCAATACCCAAAATCAATCAATCACCATGGATTTCAGCGTTCTCACCCCCGATTTTAGACTTCAACTTGAACAACAGTGCGATCGCCTCTCCTCTGAACGCGATGCCATTGTCCAAGCTGCTATCGAACAGGCCACTGCAACGATCGATGCCAGTCTCGCTCACATCAATGCCCTCCTTGGAAATGCCCCTCAATCACCTAAAGTAAAGCCCTCGGCCAAGGGCAAACAGAAGAAAACGATCGAAGAAGAACCTGAAGTTACTGCGATCGGTCGGCCAGAGAAAGTTGGTAAGAAAGCAAAAGCATCCAAAGCCGCTGACACCAAAGCTCCTAAAACACCCAAACAGCCTAAAGTTAAACCATCTCCCGTCGATGCTCCCCTCTTAAAGTCTGAATTTAAGGACATGGATCTGCCTGAAGCGATTCCCAAGGTCTTCAAAAAAGATAGCGGTCGTATTTTCTCTATTGATAACGTCATTCACGAACTCTATGGTCCGATCGACTCTTCTATCCAAGCCAAAACCCGTCAACGCATTGGCGTTTCTCTCGGGCACTGTGCCATTCGTAAGGTCATCGTCCGGGTCCAATCCAGTCCTTCAATGTATCAACTGAACGCATAACCCACAGTTGAAAAATTCGGACAGGGTGCGATTAGGAACGGTAGAATGTAAGGCTAAAGCTGTGGAAATCACGGCGCTGTGGCAGTCGTTAGCGGCGTTCCCATCGAAATTTCCGACCGCGCAGGTTCTCGTCGGGGCAAGCGTTGAATCAAGTCATGCCCAGCAACGTAGTGAAGATGCGATTATTGCTACTCAAGGGGCGTTAATAGTTTCACGCGGATTAAGAGATTGTGCGCCGTTTCAGCGAGTGATTCAACAATTGCCGCAACAGCTCTGTCGCATCGATCGGAAAGATGATCATCCGGATGATGGCTTCGACCCAGATGAACTGTAACTAAACCCAATTTCAGGACTGATCGCACCCGAGAAGAGTCCTATTTTTACTATAGATCAATTATCCATACCCACCCCCACCCGGCGTCTCAATGGTTATGCAGTCACCTGCTTCTACTTTAACAGAGGCGATGTAGGACAACACCGATCGCGTTCCATCCTGCCGTTTTAGACTCGTACAACCAGGTAAGCCATCGCCACCGCCTGCTAGTCCGAAGGGCACCGTCGATCGGCGTCCCGATAAAATATTTGCTGTCATTGCTGATCGAAATTGAATCCGACGAATGACACCATTTCCGCCGGGATATTGTCCAACTCCACCACTGTGCGATCGGATTGAAAAGGACTCCAGCAACACGGGAAATCGGAGTTCTAGGATTTCAGGGTCGGTCAGCCGAGAATTGGTCATGTGAGTCTGAACCGCATCACACCCCGCAAACCCTGGACCCGCACCTGATCCACCGCAGATGGTTTCGTAATATTGCACTTGGTCATTCCCAAATGTAAAATTATTCATGGTCCCCTGAGAAGAGGCCAGGACGCCTAATGCGGCATAGATTGAATCCGTCACCGCCTGGGACGTTTCCACATTGCCAGCGACCACGGCGGCAGGATAATGTGGGTTGAGTAGAGAGGCAGCGGGCACACGGATATCTAGAGGTTTAAGACATCCAGCATTTAATGGAATTGGCGTTTCGACGAGCGAGCGAAACACGTATAGAACCGCCGCTTTGCATACTGCCAATGGCGCATTAAAGTTATTCGGCTGCTGGGGAGAGGTTCCTGTGAAGTCTATTGTTGCGGTTCCCATTGGATTCAGCGTGATCGCCACCGCGATCGTTGCCCCGCAATCCATGGGGACTTGATAGCTGGACGTAAGTGATTCTCCTGCTGCTTCACGAGT
>JAYVVL010000162.1:0-13441 GCA_043787035.1 Synechococcales cyanobacterium | reverse complement strand
GACGGTCCGATCGGATTTGCCTGGTTTGAAGGAGGCGCTACAACGAATTTTGGAGCGGGAGTGATGGATTAAGGTTCAGTTGTCGATCGTGGGGTTTGAGTTATGAGAGAATTGTCTTGGCCTTTAGGAGGTTAGCGGATGACATTACAAGAAATTATTCAGTCACTGGATAATCTGCCGATGCAGGATCAAACGTCGCTGTTCAATGTGTTGCGATCGCGCTTAGATTCGATCGCGGTTGCAGAGCCGATTCAACCTCCTTCAAGTGCTGGGGATAACTTTTGGCAAGGGGTTTTAAAGTTTCGAGAGACGATCGAACGGGAAGGACTGGTGTTTACGGATGAAGATTTTGCGGATCTGCGCGATCGTGGAGTTTGAATTATGAGTGAGTGGCAAGAAACGACTCTAGGAGATTTAATCGATATTAAGCACGGTTGGGCTTTTAAAGGGGAGTTTTTTAAGGAAACTGATCACCCCAAAAACATAGTAGTCGCAATTGGAAATTTTAACTATTCTGGGGGCTTTAGGTTTGATTCTACCAAGACAAAGGAATATTTAGGTTCTTACCCACAAGAATATGACCTGATTCCTGGGGAAATACTGCTTGCAATGACTTGTCAAACAGCAGGTGGTGAAATTTTAGGAATCCCAGGACGTATCCCTGATGATAATAAGCTTTACTTGCACAATCAAAGACTTGGAAAGGTGAAGATAGCCGATGAAAATATAACAGATTCGTCCTTTATCTATTGGCTATGCCTTTGGTGTGACTTTAATCATCACTTAGTTGCAACGGCAACGGGGACGAAGATCTTACACACAGCACCAGAGAGAATCAGAAGCTTTGCGTTTAAGCTCCCGTCTATTAACGAGCAAAAACAAATTGGGAAAACGCTAGATATCCTCGATCGCAAGATCTCCAACCTTCGCCAGCAAAACGAAACGCTAGAGTCGATCGCGCAGACTCTTTTTAAGCATTGGTTTGTTGATTTCGAGTTTCCTAATGAGGACGGGAAGCCTTACAAGTCTTCGGGTGGTGCGATGGTGCGATCGGATTTGGGTGATATTCCTATGGGTTGGTGTATTGAGCCATTAGACAAAGTTGCTGATTTCCTAAATGGCTTAGCACTACAGAAATATCCAGCCAAAAGTAAGGATGATTTTTTACCTGTAGTTAAAATTCGGGAGATGAAATCTGGAATTACCGAAAGTACAGAAAAGGCTAGTCCTGAAATTCACTCTAAATATATTATTGATAACGGTGATGTCCTATTTTCGTGGTCAGGATCATTAGAAATAATGATTTGGTGTTTTGGGCGAGGTGCGTTAAATCAGCACCTGTTTAAGGTTTCCTCTGAAAGGTACCCAAAGTGGTTCTACTATTTCTGGAATTTAGAGCATCTTAAAATTTTCCGTGCTATTGCAAAGAGTAAAGCAACCACAATGGGACATATTCAAAGAAAGCACCTATCAGAAGCTTTATGTTATGTTCCCGGCAGAGCACAACTGCAAGCTATAAGTCTAACTATGACGCCTATTTTAGAAAAGACTATCCAAAATAATCAACAAATTCAAACCCTAACCCAAACGCGCGATCGGCTTTTGCCAAAACTCATGAGCGGACAACTGCAAATCCCGGAGTAACGTGAAATTTCGACGAAGAGTCCCAACTATTCTTCTCCACTGGGCATAATGAAGTCACCCCGACTTCTCACTCTACCCATGCCAAAGTCCATCACCGAAGATCAAATCGAACACTACAACCTCGAACTGCTCAACGCACTCGGCTACAGCTACAAAAGCGGCGAAACCCTCGCCCCTCACTACGAAGAAGACCCGTCCTCCGCATCCTGGACCGCCAAAGATATCACCGCTTCCTACGGAGACTTCGGACCCGATCGCACCAGCTACAGCGAAGTCCTCCTAAAAACCCGACTGAAACGGGCGATCGATCGGCTCAATCCCCACATTCCCGCCGAAGCCCGCACCCAAGCCCAACGCGAACTCCAAAACATCAATAGCCCCGATCTCATTAGCAACAACGAAACCTTCCACCGCTACCTCACCGAAGGCATCACCGTCGAATACCAGCATGGCGGCGAAACCAAAGGCGAACAACTCTGGCTCATCGACTGGGACACTCCAGACAACAATGACTTCCTAGCCGTGAATCAGCTCACAATTGTTGAAGACAATCAGAAACGCATTCCCGATATCATTCTCTTCATCAACGGAATACCGATCGTTACGATCGAACTCAAAAACGCCGCCGCCGCCAAAGCCAACCTCCAAGCCGCCTACAATCAAATCCAAACCTACAAACGCGACATCCCGAGCCTCTTCACCTACAATGCACTCCTAATCATCTCCGACGGAATCTCCGCCCGTTGCGGCTCCCTTTCTGCCGACTACAGCCGCTTCAGCCAATGGAAACGCCAACTTCCCAACGGCGACATCGACAACAATCCCGACACCAATGAACTCGAAATCCTCACCCAAGGAATGTTCAACAAGCACACCCTTCTGGACCTGATCCGGCACTTCACCGTCTTTGAAAAAATCAAAACCGAAGACCCCAAAACCAACATCATCACCCTCAAAACTCAAAAAAAACTCGCCGCCTATCACCAGTACTACGCCGTCAATAAAGCCCTCGAAAACGTCATCGCCGCCACAACAACCCATCATCAAGGCGGCGTTGTCTGGCACACCCAAGGCAGCGGAAAATCCCTCTCCATGGTCTTCCTCAGCGGCAAACTCGTCCTCAAACTCAACAACCCCACCCTCGTCATCCTCACCGATCGCAACGACCTCGACGACCAACTGTTCGACACCTTCTCCGGCTGTCGCCAACTCCTCCGCCAAGCCCCCCAACAAGCGATCGATCGCAACGCAGCCCGCGAACTCCTCAACGTCAACTCCGGCGGCATCATCTTCACCACCGTCCAAAAATTCTCACCCCAAGACAACGAAACACTTTATCCCCAAATAAGCGATCGCACCAACATCGTCGTTCTCGCCGACGAAGCCCACCGCAGCCAATACGGGTTCAAAGCCAAACAAGTCACCCTCAAAGACGCAGACGGCACGATCGTCGGCAAACAAACCCGCTACGGATTCGCCAAATACATCCGCGATGCCCTCCCCAACGCCACCTTCATCGGCTTCACCGGAACCCCGATCGAACAAATTGACAAAAATACCCCTGAAATCTTCGGCAAATACATCGACATATACGACATCTCCCAAGCCGTGAAAGACGGCGCAACCGTTCCCATTTACTACGAAAGCCGCCTCGTCAAAGTCGATCTCAATGAACAAGGCCGCGCACTCCTAAATGAACTCGAAGACGATCTCAGCTTTGAAGATCTCAGCATCACCCAAAAAGCAAAAGCCCAAGAGACCCAAATCGAATCGATCATCGGTTCAACTCAACGATTAGAAACGATCGCACTCGACATCATCACCCACTTCGAGCAACGCCAAATCACCAATCGCGGCAAAGGCATCATCGTCACCCTCAGCCGCCGCATCGCCGCTAACCTCTACGACAACCTAATCAAACTCCGCCCCGACTGGCACAGCAACGACCTCAACAGCGGCAAACTCAAAGTCGTCATGACCGCCAGCGCCGCCGATGAAGGCAACCTTGTCCGCCACCACACCACCCAAAAAAACCGACAACTCCTCGCCCAACGCCTCAAAGATCCCACCAACGAACTCGAACTCGTCATCGTCTGTGACATGTGGCTCACGGGATTTGATGCGCCCTGTCTCCACACCATGTACATTGACAAACCGATGAAAGGGCATAACCTCATGCAAGCGATCGCCCGGATTAACCGCGTTTATTTCGAGAAACAAGGCGGCTTAATCGTCGATTATCTCGGCGTCGCAAATGCCCTTCAAGAAGCGCTGAATTTCTATTCCCAAAGCGGTGGCAAAGGCGATCTAACTCTAGATCAAACCGTTGCGATCGGACTATTACTAACCAAACTTGAAATCGTCGAAAACATTATTTCCGGCTTCAACTATCAGCCCTACTTCACCGCCACCACAGGCGAAAAACTCAACCTGCTCAAATCCGCCACCAACCACGTTGCCACCCCCCAAATCAAAGACCGTTTCCTCGATGCCGTCACCGCCCTTTCAAAAATCTATGCTCTAACGGCTCATAATGCGGAAGCGATCGCCAAAGCCGAGGAAATCTCATTCTTCCAAGCCATCCAAGCCAGCCTCCGCAAACTCGAAACCAGCAACGGCAACCTCAGCAACGCTGACATCGAAACCGCCATCCGCCAAGTCGTAGATCAAGCCCTTGTTTCCGATACGGTAATCAATATTTTCGACGACGCAGGCATCAAGAACCCCGATCTCTCCATCCTCTCCGATGAGTTTCTCGTAGAAGTCGAAGGCATGGAGCATCAAAACCTCGCGGTCGAACTGCTCAAAAAACTATTGCGCGATGAAATCAAATCCCAACGCCGTACCAACATCGTCCGCAGCCGCCAACTCTCTGAAATGCTAGAAGATACGCTTCGTCGCTACAAAAATCAGGCAATCACCGTCACAGAAGTCATCCAGGAAATGATTGGAATGGGAAAAGATGTTCAAGCCGCCCAGCAACGCGGCGAAGAACTCGGACTCGAACCCTACGAAATCGCCTTCTACGACGCCCTTGCCCAGAACGACAGTTCCCGCGATGTGATGGGACACGACCAACTTAGAGACCTAGCGATCGCCCTCGTCATCAAAATCCGCAAAACCGCCGCGATCGACTGGAATCTTAAAGAAAGCGTCCGCGCCCGCATGAAAGTCATGGTTAAACGCCTATTGCGAAAATATGGTTATCCACCGGACATGCAAGCTTTAGCGATCGAGCTAGTTTTAGAGCAAGCAAAGGTATATACCGAGTTTGAAGTAGAGACCTTGGATCCTTAAAATCTAGCAACCTAAGCCCAAACAAGGGGGCCTCAATTGAGATTTTCCTCGCACAATCGTCAGCCTGAGAAGCTTGAAGAGGCAAGCTTAAAAGTTTAAAATTACCCGTCTTCTAAGGTAGGATTATATTGGCCGATCGCTGCCAAACTATTAAACTGAGCACGACGCAACAATGCATTTTGTGCTGCTACAACATTTGTGTCTTGTCCCATCCAAGTCTTCATGGCTAGTTGCTGGAGGGCACGACCATAGGAAAACGTAAGAACCCAAGGAAGCTCATGACTAAACAACTGATTCATCGCATTGAGATGAGCCGTTGCCAACTCGTCGCTTTGTCCACCCGATAAAAACGCACATCCCGGAACACTCGCTGGAACCCGATCGCGCAAACATTCAACCGTGGCTTGGGCAACGGCTTCGATGCCAGATTGCTGTGGACAATCTACCCCAGCAATCACCATGCTAGGTTTCAAAATCATCTGATCTAGGTGAACTTTGTACAGAGAAAGCTTATCAAAAACCGCATGAAGGACAGCATGATGAACCTCAAGACTTTGGGAAATAGTATGAGGTCCGTCCATTAACACTTCTGGTTCCACAATAGGCACTAATCCGCCTTCCTGACATAGCGCTGCATAGCAGGCCATCGCATTTGCATTGGCTTCGATACAAAGTCTTGAAGGAGTGGTTTTGCTAATCCGAATGACAGCTCGCCATTTTGCAAAACGAGCGCCTAGCTGATAATATTCGGCAATGCGATCGCGAAGTCCGTCGAGACCCTCTGTGATGCGTTCGTTAATACTTCCAGCTAAAGGGACGGTGCCTTTATCTAGTTTTATGCCTGGAACGATACCGGATTTTTGCAGGATAGTTGTAAATAATGTGCCTTCCCGGTTTGTTTGACGAATCGTTTCATCAAACAAAAGTACCCCGCTAATATAGGCCCCAATCCCTGGAGTCGTGAATAACATTTCGCGGCACGCGCAGCGCATCTGAATCGTTTCTGGAATTCCTAGCTTTTGAAACCGCTGATTTTCAGTATTCAAACTTTCATCCGCTGCTAAGATCCCTTTGCCGATCGAAACAAGAGACTGAGCCGTTGCTTTGAGTTCTTCTGTAAATGTCATTACAGTATGTCCTTAAATTAAAGATAGGGATTTATGACGCCTGTTTTAATGAGGCCATATCAATGACAAACCTATATTTTACGTCGCTTTTTACTAGACGATCGTAAGCTTTATTGACATCTTGAATAGGGATCAGTTCAATATTAGCAGTGATGTTGTGCTTACCGCAGAAATCTAGCATTTCCTGGGTTTCCTTAATTCCGCCAATCAGCGATCCACTAAAATTTCGCCGACCATAAATAAGACTACCCACCTGAACAGAAAGCGGATCAGCAGGGACGCCCACTTGAGTTAGGTTGCCATCACGCTTCAAGAGAACAAAGTAGGCATTAATGTCATGTTGCGCAGACACCGTATCTAGAATGAAATGGAAGCTATTGAGATGCTTTTTCATTTCGTCTGGATTCTTAGAATTAACTACCTCATCTGCGCCAAGTTTGAGTGCATCTTCAACTTTGTTGGACGACGTTGTGAAAACCACGACCTTTGCACCCATGGCCTTTGCTAGTTTCACACCCATGTGTCCAAGTCCACCAAGTCCCACTATTCCCACTTTCTGGCCTTCACTCACTTTGTGGTGACGCAGGGGCGAGTAGGTGGTTATTCCGGCACATAACAATGGAGCGGCGGCGGCAAGATCTAAGTTTTTCGGAACGTGCAACACAAAGGCTTCATCCACCACAATACTCTCAGAGTATCCGCCGAAGGTTATGCCGCCGAGCTTTCGATCGGGAGAGTTAAAGGTCCAAGTCGTTGCATCACAAAATTGTTCGAGATCTTCTTCACAGCTTGCGCAAGTTCTGCAAGAATCGACCATGCAGCCCACCCCAACTACTTCATCAACCTTAAACTTTTGGACGTGGGGTCCAGTTTTGACGACGCGCCCAATGATTTCGTGACCGGGAACACAGGGGTAGGTCGTACCTTTCCACTCGTTGCGAACCGTGTGCAAGTCTGAATGGCAGACGCCGCAATAAAGAATTTCGATCTGCACGTCATGCTGACCGACGTCTCGACGTTGAATGTTAAAATAGGAGAGTGGCGTAGTCGCATTTTGTGCAGCATAGGCATTTGTTTTCATCGGCTATTATCCTAGTTTTGCAAGTGAATCCATGAATGAATCTATGACTAAATCAATGCTCCTGTAGCTTTACCAATGTCTTTGTTCCAGAAGCATCGTTAATGCAGATTACTACAATTTGTCCCAACGCATCCTGTCCCGTCGAAATCTCTGTGGGTGCATCTATTGTGTGGGCATAGGTCACTTCATGTTTGCCCACTTCAATGACCAAATCATCCCCCTTGCCCGGACGATCGTAAACCATGGCCATTAAGGGTGCATTCTTAATAAGTTCTTCATCACCTAATTCAGCATCAATGCTTTCGATCGAAATATATCGTCCACGGTTTCCATCAGAAAATTGGTCAAAGAACGCACCCCAACCCTCATTCGGCAATGTTTTAGTAATGTCAATCTTAGTGGCCATATGAGGTTCCTCGTAGAGCTGCATTAATGATGGGATTTTGGTCTGAGAGTGAAGCAAAAGTAATTTCTACTTTGCTGATAGTGGCACATGTGACCGAATAGTCTCTCTATCCTTTGACTATTAAGTTATGATATGTTTCATAGAATTTATCCAGAAATTACCATGCCATTCTTTCGTCAATACATTGCACCCCTGATCGTCGTCCTCCTCTTCAGCCTCGCTCTAGTCGCAACGAGTGCCCGCATCTTCTTGCCCAATGAGATGGCCGCACCTGCTCCGATCGAAGGGACAAAACCTGTAAGTCAACAGGTTTCACTTTCGCTCACCGCCTCGCCCACTTATCCTAGCTAAAACGTTCCCAGCCAAAACGCGCAGTCATTCGATCGCAGTAAAATATAGAGCACATGTACTATATTTTTTCCTTGCAATGTTGTCTGTCCTGCCGATCTCGTGTCCAAAACACGAGACAATAGGAGATGAGATCAGTGCCAAATCCTGTTCCCATGGCTCAACTATCTAATCTTCTGTTGAAGCTCTCCCGAGAGCTATTTCCCGATCGCACTGAACGGGAGATGTTTGTCAGCGCACTCGTGCATCCTCGACCTTGCGATGCCTGTTTATTATGGTGTCAGCCGAAGCAGCAGGCATTTGAATTGCGCGAGACGTTGGACTGGCAGCCCGAGTTTGTCGATCGGCTGGCACCGGGTCAGCCGCCTGAGAAGCATCTCCTATTTCAGCAGGGGGCCTACGATTCGGTTGAGTTCACAGCGCTGTTTGTGGCCTCGTTGTTATTGAGTTTGGGCGATCGTCCAGGGTTAGTCTTTGATCTATGTGCGGGAACAGGCAGCAACAGTGTTTTTGCCTGGCAACTGCTTCAGCCCAAACTTCTCCTCGCCAATACGCTTATTCGTCAACATCACCTCCTGCTTCTCGGGCATCTATGCCGCTGTGGCATTACGCCAGCCGCCATGATGAGTGTCGATTCTGGGGTGCTAGCGGAAGTGATTCCTGGCACGGCAGACCTTGTGATCGTCGATGCACCATCAAGCGCCCAATCTGTTCTAGCGCGAGGTCGGCTGAATCCAGGTTGCTTTCATCCCGTCACCATCGCTAAATACGCCAAATGTCAGCGTCGTCTCTTGGCCAATGCATCCCGTCTTGTGACTCCTCAAGGCTATTTGCTCTACACTACTCGCACGTATTCTCTGGACGAGAATGAACATATTTTAGATTGCCTCTTTCGGCGTACCGACTCTTTCCCCAAGACGATTTTCCAAACGGAGCCTGGGGTCTTGGCGGCTTCACAACGCTGCTGCAAAATACAACCGTCGGGTCCACCCGATCGCTCTCACCTCACTTCCTGACTCAACCCCGCATCAGCCAAGTCTGATAGGCGTCCAATTTATCTTCATGGAGAACTGTCTTGATCGAAAAAACGCTTAGACCTCCCCTCAAAACGCCCTACGTTGCGGTGGATATCATTATTGAACTCATAGACCAGCCCGATCGACCGATTATTTTGATCGAGCGTCATTACAAGCCCCTGGGCTGGGCCATTCCTGGGGGCTTCATTGACTATGGTGAGGCGGCAGAGGTCGCGGCTAGACGAGAGGCGATGGAAGAAGTTGGGCTGGCGATTGAACTCGTGGAACTCTTAGGAGTGTACTCGGATCCTACGCGCGACGAGCGGCAGCATACGCTCAGCGCGGTTTATATTGCGACAGCGACGGGATTGCCCAAGGCGGGAGATGATGCTAAAGCGGCGAAAGTCGTGAACGTTTGGGAGATTCCCACCGATCTGTGTTTTGACCACGATCGAATTTTGCGCGATTATCTCAACCTTCGCCACTACCACAAACGTCCCGTTTTCAGGACCGATTAGCGCCCGGATTAAATCTCACGTCAGGTAAGGACTGAGTACAACCGAGTACAATAGTCAAATAGACTTTTAAACCCCATTAGGGAGATGCGTTATGTTCAATCTGGGCTGGACTGAAGTCGCTATTGTACTGCTGGTGGCGGTGGTTATTTTTGGGCCGAAGAAGTTACCCGAACTCGGCGGCAGCTTTGGCAAAACCATCAAGGGGTTTAAAGAAGGCATGTCTTCTAAAAAATCTGACGACGATCGTACGGTTTGATCACACGGTTTGCTGGCACGATTTAAGTCTGCGCCGTACATCTAAGCCACAAACTCCTTTAAAATTTCTTGAACTATTGCCATGAACTCCTACCATGCGTTTTGATATTGTTACGCTCTTCCCCGAATTTTTTACGTCACCTCTAGAGTGCGGACTCGTTGGCAAAGCGCTTGCTAACGATGTGGCCTCGGTGCAGTTCACCAACCCCCGCGACTTCACTACGGACAAACATCGCAAAGTGGACGATGTGCCCTACGGAGGCGGGGCGGGAATGGTTATGAAAGTAGAACCGATGTTTGCGGCGATCGAGTCCTTGCCAGTTTTGCCTAGGCGCGAAGTAATTTATTTCACGCCCCAAGGCACGCCCATGACGCATATGTTATTCAAAGAGCTGTTGACCTATGACCAAATTGTGTTGGTCTGCGGCAACTATGAAGGCGTCGATGAACGGGTAATGACCATTGTGACCCGTGAGATTTCGTTGGGGGATTTTGTGTTGACCTGCGGAGAGATTCCGGCCCTGACGTTGATTAATGGGATTGTTCGTCTCATGCCCGGAACAATAGGCAATGAAGAATCACATCAAAATGACAGCTTTGAAGATGGCTTACTAGACTTTCCACATTACACCCGTCCTCCTGTTTTTCGGGATATGGAAGTGCCTGAAGTGTTGCGGTCCGGAAACCATGAAGCGATCGCCAAATGGCGCAGAGATCAGCAGCATGAACGCACGCTCAACAGGCGTCCTGACCTCTATAAGCAATGGCAGTCGGATTGGTAATTTCAGTTAGTTCTCTAGGCAGGGCTATTTAGTTCTGAACATTAAACAGGGCATGAGTTTAGAGTATTGAAGCTAATGCACTCTGACTGATTAGGTATGAGTACGCTAGCCATCGTAGAAGCCTTCTCGGAATCGTCAGACTCGCGCGTCGTGGAGCATTCTAGGGCACCAGAATTTGATAGTTTTGTTGCTTGCCTAGTGGCGTCGTCACCAGAAGTTGGACAGATCGATCGCCGCCGATAGAAAGGCGGAAATCTACGATGCCTTGAGCATTAGGTTCGATTACTTTTTCACCGATCGAGATGAGGTTAATATCATCGGTTTGCGCCACAATGTGGACTTGGCCATTGTCCTCTTTACTAAAGACTTGAATATCAAGACTTGGGTTATCTCGCAGTGAGACAGGCGGCAAGGGAGCACTGCCGGGAGTGATGCTGCTTTGGAACCCTCGATCGATTTCGACGGTTTTGCCTTGGGCGGCGGCAGCGACTTTGCCTCGGAGAGTCGCGACGCCTGTTTTGCCGCTAGGCAGGATGCTGACACCAAAATCCGTACCCCGTACACCTGTCACTCCGGCGGGGGTGAAGATGTCTAGACGAGAGTTGGTATTGGTGAAGGTACGAAGTTTGAGACGGACTTGGCCCCGCGAAACGTTGAGCTTCGTTTGGGCACCGCCGTCGTTATTTTGGATTTCTTGGATGGTGAACTGGGAGTTTTCGCTGACTTGGAGGGTTCCGATGCCGCTGTCTAGGTTGAGCGTGGCAGACGATTGAGCGCCCGTCGCTATCCCATCCCCCACGCTCTGGAGCCGCTGGCCGACTCGCGCAGATTCTCGACCATTTCGATTGATTAGGGTCACATTTCCGCTGACGGATTGGACATCAATCCATCGCTTGAACCGAAACTGAATGGTTCGGCTATCTGTGGGAGATACCAGAATCAGGGAAGACACGACGGATAGCGCTGCCGACAGTGAGAAGGTCTTAACCATTAGATGGGTCACTGGATGGGTGACTGGATTCATTCTTGCGCGCTCTACTACAAAACTAAACGGTTGGATTCTTAAGGAAAATATACAATTCGGGCATTTGGAATACTCGGCTGGATTTGTCTAAGCTGTCGCTGTGCAAGTCCAAATTGCTCAAATCCCCCCACGTATATATACTGGCCTAAAGAGTGCCGTGCGAGAAAGGCTTGGGGAGCGATCGTACGAATTTTTTGGAGAAGGACGAATGGAGGGGTGGTCTCAATGGTTTTTTGGGGCATTTGCATCAGTGTAGACACGGGAATTATGACGACATAGTGATGTCGGGGCAATCGACCGAGCATGATGGTTTCTGATTGGGCCGCAGGGAGCGCCTCTTTGGCGGGCTTAGGAACTTCATTGGCGATCGCACTTGAAGGCGTTGTGACAGTGAGACTGATCACACTGGAGACCAAACTAACGACCAAACCGATACAAAGACGGCTGAAGGATGTAGGGAGAAGACAAGATTGTGATAAATAGCTTCGGACGGGAGTGATCGAAA
Organism: Synechococcales cyanobacterium; assembly: GCA_043787035.1. Taxonomy (GTDB): domain Bacteria; phylum Cyanobacteriota; class Cyanobacteriia; order Leptolyngbyales; family Leptolyngbyaceae; genus JAAFJU01. The sequence goes on along the minus strand of JAYVVL010000162.1, from coordinate 1,438 downwards.
TCATAGTGACAACTCGGATGAATGCTACAAGCCGATATTTATTATAAGTCCCAAACTCCGTATTTCTACAGGCTCTCAGGCGATCGAGAGCGTCATGATCCTATTGTCTCGAAGACCTGTCGATCGGTTGAGGCTGTTCCAGCAATTGAATTTTTGCCTCGCGCTATTGAGAGCTTTATAATTAACTACTAGGGTGTTGCTTATGTAGCCGCTAGGGCAAATTGTAGATTTTGTGTAGCTTCTGACGGGTTAGAGATGTCGATCGAGAACTTTCATCGCATCAATGCCCGTCGTTTGTTTTAACTGTTCTAAGAAACCAGCTACCTTAGTTGCGGTCGCTCCTTCTTGAGGATCGATGACGGTCAAGGTTTGAACGGTGACTTCAGGAATGCTAGCGGACAGGGTTTTTAGGAGAGGTTCGAGCTTTTGAAGGACGAAGATTTGGCGGGCGTTACTTCCGGCGGCGTTCCAGGATTGGGACAGCGATCGAATTCCGTTAGCTTGGGCCTTGCCTGATTCGATGATTTGGGCAGCTTCGGCTTTGGCAAGGGCAATAGACTTTTGGCAACCTGCTTCGGCAGGCGCTACAACATCGGCCTGCAACTGTTGCTCGACTTGCTTAATGCGTTCAGTCTGGACTGCGACTTCAGCCCGGACCCTAGCCACTTGTGATGCAACCAGCGATTCGACTTCAGCAATCACGGCACTCCGTTTTGTGAGCGCATCTCTGACTCGACGATCGGCGTCAGCTTTAGCAATTTCTAGGTCCCGTTCGATGCGGCGCAGTGCGGTTGCGCGATTGTTTTCTGAGGCTTGAATGGAGGATTCCGATCGGGTTTTGGCTTCGGCAATTCGGGCATCACGGAACAGGTCAGCCTGCTGTTTTCGACCGATGGAATCTAGGTATCGAACCTCGTCGGAGATGTTTTTGATCTGCAAGTTATCAAGCACTAAACCGAGTCTATTTAAATCATGTTCTGCTTCTTCAGACAAGCTCCGAGCAAATTTCACTTTATCTTCGTTAACTTGCTCCGGCGTCAAACTTGCCAAAATCCCGCGCAGATTACCTTCTAAGGTTTCCTTGGCAAGCTGTTCGATTTCTTTACGACTTTTACCGAGCAATCGTTCGATCGCATTGTGAATAATAGGTTCTTCACCTGCCATTTTGATATTTGCAACGCCTTCGACGGTGAGGGGAATGCCCCCTTTTGAGTAAGCATTAGACACCCGTAGCTCAATGATCATATTGGTCAATTCCATTCGGAAGGTTTCTTCTAGAATAGGCAACCGAATACTACTCCCGCCCTTCACTAGCCGATAGCCCACAGATCCTCCACCTGCGAGGTTCGATCGGGTTCCTGCAAAGATAAGAACTTCGCTGGGTTGACAGATATAGTACAGATTTTTGATCACTAACGTTGTCGTTGATCCTGCTAAT
>JAYVVL010000161.1:0-4946 GCA_043787035.1 Synechococcales cyanobacterium | reverse complement strand
TTGGGGCTTTCTGACGATGAAGCAAGGCATGGTCACGAATCAGTGAATGACAGCTAACCCAAGTAAATGCATCCCCAGATCCAGCTAACGACATCGTTCGCATAGGCACCCAAAGCAAACGGGCATCACCAAACCAAACCTGATGAACCCCCATTTGTCCACCAGAATCTAGCTCCTTGCCAAAAAGTCGATCGCCCATACTTTTACCATCTAGATCACCATTGACCACGGTCTCGCGCAATGTCCCTCGCAACGACGATCCTGGGATATAGGGATAATTCGTATGGGTTTCACGGACAACATCTAAGATATTTCCCAAATCGCCTTCCCCTCCACAGTGAACAGGAGCGAGGCTGTACATATATCCAACGCGAAAATCATTCATACTTAAAGTTTCCTGGATGACCAAAGCAGTTTGCCGTAATTGAGCGTTTTGAACGTTTGTTGTGAGGTGCCACGATCGGGGATGAGTGGTCCCGTATCGATCGGGGGCGGCGACTTAAAGACATACACCGTCCCCGGCGAAACGAATGCCCGCTGAGGTAACACCGCAAACTTCGGATCATTCATCCGCCGTTCTTCGTCTGTCTGTCCGACCTGCTTACGTCGAATTTGCGAAACACCACCCCACAGAATCGGTTTATCCGTCGCACAGCCGACCAGTCCCGCAGATCGCCAGACTGACGGCACCGCCTCATATCGAGGAGTAGGACCCTCAGCCTCGGCTAATCCTGGAGTGAGCAAATAGGCGATCGCGATCGTTTCGGTTGTGGAGGGCTTGGATTCGAGTAACTCATTCAATACTGCGTCACCCGCACAATGGGAAAGCACCGCACGATGACCTTCCCCTCCCAGCCGCACCACCGCCTCCGGTAATTGCGTATTCATCCCGACTAAGAATTTCCAGCCACTTTGTAATCGAACTGCCACCTCTGTGAAATAGCCTTTCTCTTCACAGACCTGACGCCGATCGGATTGCATCTGAATATGCGGTAAGACTTGTAGATCCCAAGGGTTCTTGTGGAAGTCCTCCGGTGTCACAGTTGCCAGCGACTCACCTGCAAGATAGCACTTCAAAATCTCAACCCGCATCCACGGACGAGGCTCACCCAAGTGGTCCACTTCACCAGCGATCGGCACTGCCAACGGAGGTAACGCATCCGGGGCAAACGCAATATCAGCCCAAGTATCATCAGCCGGGTCGATCGGTTGCAATTGAACCAACTTTTCCCAATGATCTGCCGCCGTTTTCCGATCGCCTCGATGCTTATAAAACACGCGCAAATCCTTCGGCGTCGGAACCCAAAGCTGATCATCTGGACCCACTAAAAATGGACCTATGAATTCAAATTGTGCCCGTTCATCATCCGTGCCAATGGTCAACGATCGTAGCGACTGAAACACCGTAATCGGCAGTGGCGGGAACAATCCCTTCGCCCAAGACCCTTCACCAGGGCTAAAGGGCTTACAGTCGCGAAAGAGCAACACATCTAACGGCGTGAGATGATACCAAGACCATCGGGTGTTCGATAGCGTTGTCATTTATTTTGCCTCCTGTTGTTGAGTCTCATCCGCTGGCTTTCCCCAGGCAAGACGTTCGACTCGTTTATCAACCCAGAATGCTGTGAACCGAAGCAGCTTACTGAGGTCTTGAATCTCAGTCCCGATCGGTGGTTTATTAGCTTCCCCTGCCTGCTTTTTGATCGCCCACGTTTCCCAGTCCCCAATCCAAGCCAGAACTGCATCAAATCGTGTTTGAAGTTGTTCCTCACGCCGATCGAGAATCACCTCGGCAGCTTTTCTAATTAAAGGGCAATCAGGAAAGACGCTGACCCGCTGGGGTAGTTCTTCAGACAAACGGTAGAGAGCCGGAGCCAAAGATTCAATTTTGTCATCGGTTAGATTTTCGATGCAGGTCCACCATTGCTCTAGCAATTCTCCTGACATTAAGGCTTCAAGCTCATTGCCATTCCCATAAATGACTTTAAAACAGAATCCATCTTTTCCAGGCATCTTCTTCGCTCGATCGCTTTCAGCCTTCCATAGTGATTCCAAAACCGTTGGAAGTGGAACCGATTTATGGGCGATGATGATTCCTGCACTGAGGGTTGCAGACTCTCCCATCGTGAAGAGTGGTCGATCGGGAATTCCGGGTAATGATTTTCCTGGCTTCATATGCCAATACCCCGTTTTAGAATGATCACTTGTAGGATGCGTTATAAATTCACCCTGCGGATCAGGGTCTCCACGCCATGCTGCTCGGAGCGATCGCAGGTATTCCGGCAAATCTTCCAGCGGCAACACGCTCATCACATCATCGCCACCGCTATAAACCACCTTTCCACAAAACCGTTGCTCAGTGATATACGGTACAAGGCGATTTGAGAAGTCTAGAAGTGCCCGGTTGAGACCAACGTGAGTCGCTGGACCCATTCGTTTTTTAGTAGTTTGAAAAAATTCTTGCCACTGTGACTCATTGACTGCGGGATTGCTGTAATCGATCGCATCTGGATTGATATAGCAACAATACTTTTTAAGCTTTTCACCCGATACATAGTCACCCATTCCATCGCCGTCAGCCAGAAGCATCACCCACCAATCGGACGGGCTGCTATCCCCAAAGCCACTCTTCTTATGGGCTGTTTCAACTAAAGTTCGGAGTTTTGCTTTTTGCTTCAAATCCAGGTCCAGATCTTCTGCCAGCCACTTACTGGAGAACATCATGCCATTGAACCCAGAGTCGCGACCTAGGCGATCGATGGCAAGGTCAGTATTACGAATCTGGAACGGACGAGTCGTTTTAGCAAAGCGTTTGGCTTGGACTGCATTGAGAGAAGGTTCTAGCTCTTTCTTAAATGCTTTCCGCAAATGATTCCAATACTCACGGACTTTCTCAGGATGATCGCAAGCCAGTCGCGCCGCTGCGATCGAACTTGCGTTTGGGAATCGGATTAAGTCGTCATAGTCTAGCGTCTCCGCCGATTCATCTTGAATCCCTAGAGTTTTCATAACGCCACCATAGTTCCAAGCCATGCGTTTCGTTAGTTCTAAGGCATTCAGTTGTTCACTACCGTCAAAGAGTCCTGGATAAACCTGCGCCATCACCCACCAGAAGAATTGCATCGACCCTTCTGAAATCCCACCGCCCTCAGGAAATTTTTTATAGTTCAAGCTGGGGTGCAGTGCGGTGAACTGTCCCGAGATGGTCGATCGACTCCCAGGGGCGATCGGAATGCTCCAGTTGCGCGTTTGTTTCACAGCATTGAGCGTCACGCGGAGGCGTTGCTGAAGGCTTCCCCAGTAGGTGCCGACGTTGAGAGTCGTGTAAAGGGATTTTTCCGTCTCACTAGGAATCGGTTCGGGAGGCTGCGCGATCGCACTTTGTTTCGTAACCCATTCGGAGGAGAATTCGTCTTTTTCGTCTTTGGTGATTGCTAGTGGTTGTCCGACTTTACCCAGGGGAACGGCAGTCCAGTAAGGTTCCCAGGTATTTTTAAGTTGGGCATTCCACAACGCTGTCCATTGCCAGTTCGGATAGGTGTAGTGTGGGTTTCCAGTCCGATCGTCTAAACCTTCATGATGTGCCCACTGTTGAAGATCTCGTTGATAGGGTTCTGGATCATGAGCCGTGGGAATGGCATCTTGAATGGTTTTCCACGTTGCTTCCCAATCCGATTCAGTCTCGATCGCATCCGCTGCATACTTCCCAACTTGTTTACGGATGTCGTCATGAACCTGTTTACCGATGTCTTCCCAGATTTCTTTAATCAGTTCAGTGAGTTTTTTGCCTAGTTCAGTTGCGGCTTCTTTACCGGGAACCAAGGCCACGATCGCATTGGGGAAGCCTGCGGTGCTGAGACTGGTGGAGTCGCGATTGTCCCAGCGCTGGACAGGTGTTTTCCCATATTTAGTTTCGGGGAAATAGGCTGCAAAGTTGGGATATTTCTGGATCAAGAAGGCATCAATAATCTCTTGATGCCAAAGGGATGGGGTAATCACAGCGTCCGGTCCGTACTGTTCGGCGATCGTCCAGCAGAGTTTTGCGCTGAGGTAGTGAAGCAGGTAAGACCCTGCCCAGAAGTCGAGAAATTTTCGCGAGGCTTTGATGAAGTCTTGAATCGGGGAAAAGCTGAACAGGAGCAGATACGGATGCTCTGTAGTACTACCAGAGAGAGCAGAGACGCTGCCAGAGAGGGCGGAGACGGTGCTTTGGTAGCTGTGAATGGGACAGTCGGGGAGGACGGAATGGGCAGGATGAAGGAGGAAGTCGGGAGTATCTTGACGAAGGCGATCGGGATAAAAGCGCCAGAACCACCAAAACACTTTCTCAGGGTCGGTTTCTGTTTGGATCTCCTGCGGGATTTCGATCGGATTAACGGTTGCTTCTACCGAGTGCTTTTGTCCGCTGATTGGATGGGTTGCAATGGTGGATGGTTGACCATTATTGGGAAGGTTGAGCCGATCGCTGCTGCTGGCGATTGCATGGAGTTTGGTAAGCTCCGGCTCTGTGAGGGGTAGATTGTTAAGGCAAGCGAGATGCTCCAGTGGCGCGTTCCAGACTGAGCGATCGGGGGCACTCAGGTACGCACAAAGCTTGATGCGGTAATCAGGCATAGGAAATAACCGGGGAATTCCTTCATTTGTAGGATTATAGTTCTATACCTAAGGGAAGAGGGGAATTCCGGAAAGTCTTTAGAAAAAGGACGGAGGACGGAGGACGGAGGACGGAGGATGAGGAAATTGAAGAGGGGAGAGTCCTATTTGGGGGTGCTTTTTGCTCGGTTTTCTTGGCTGAGTTGGAATACGTGTTTTAGCCAGCCGAGGACGGTTTCGAGGTCGGTGAGGGCGTAGAGTTCTGTTTCGTAGACTTTGTTGTCGATCGATAGCTTATAAAATACCCAAGCGTTGCCGTTGGAGACGATGCCGAGGATGTCGATCGATCGTCC
>JAYVVL010000160.1:0-13476 GCA_043787035.1 Synechococcales cyanobacterium | reverse complement strand
CCCCAAATGGTAAATCCACGCAAATTTGGCTTGGATAAGGCGCGATCGAAGCAGTATGCAAGGCTCAAGGTCGCAAAGACTGAAGCGCCCATGTAGTGATACAAAAAAGCGCAGCGGGAGATTTTTGCCCAGGGGAGGAGATTGCTGCCGTAGCCGATGGCAAGGGTAAGGAGGATCCAGGAATCATTCGAGACTTGACGGGCTTTGATCGCGGGAATCACACGGGTACATAGCGTGATCAAGACTAGGGCGATCGCTCCGGTAGAAAGCCACCAGAGGAAGGGGTTTCCCATGGCATGAACCGCGTAAATCGATGCGCCGGGAAGGGCGGTGTTGGTGGCTTTGAGAGGAATGAATTCAGTGGGATTGATGCCGATTTTGTAAAAGTACGCCACCGGAATCAGCATCACCAACCAAGTCCACCACTTTGAACAGTAGGGATGGACAGCCCCAATCACGCTCGCCCCTTTGTGATAGTTGTAAATCTCCCACTGCAAAGGCCAAAACTGAAGCTTTGGGTTTTGCTGGATGTGCGGAATCCACAGGATGTAATAGGTAAGAAATGGCACGATCGCCGCACTTACAATTAACGGCACGATCGGCAATCGGGTAATGTTTTCGGCCAAATCGTCACTCGCGCGATCGACGGGTTCTATTCCTCGAATCCATCTAACCGCCCAAGCCGCGAGATAGAGACCTAAAGTTGCGATCAAAAACCACAGGCCGTTCCATTTGATCGATGTTGAACACCCAAAGAAAAATCCTGACAGGAGAAGCCAGGACCAATCTCCCAAGTTGCCTAGCCTCCCCCAACCGCCTCGTCTTGCCGCCACTAGAAAGCAAACCTGACCCAAGAGTCCAAATAAAACCAAATAAATATTGTTCAGCGCGTATCTAGATTCCACGAGAAACAGTCCGTCTAGCGCCGACAGCAATCCAGCGATGAGGGCGAGGCGATCGCGTTTTGTCAGTTGGTAGGCCAGTCCTGCAACGACCAGCGGAATGAACGAACCCGTCAGCGCATTCAGCCAGCGGTAGCTCCAAGTTTTCAGCACCGTACCCGTCAGGTCATTCACCACGCCAGTTCCAAAGGGCAATTTCTCCCCGATCGCAATGCCGATGGCAATTAAATACTGACTTAAGGGCGGATGGGCGTTAAAAAAGGGCGTTCGGCTGAGGTAATTCTCCGCAAAGTCTGCGTAATAAATCTCATCAAAAACAAATGTGTTAAATCGCTCCAACCCCCAAAATCGCAAGACCAGCGACAAGGCAAAAATTACGAGCAAGATCGCAGTAAAATGTGATTTCTTGAAGGTGCGGTCCAACGATCGATGCATCGGCGGGGACGTTAAGGAATTCATACACAGACGGCTTAATCGAACATTCGGGATTTACCGCCCTTATGGTGCCACAAATCCTAGACGCACAAATTCTAGACGATGCGTTTTTCGATATATTGACCGATCATTTGTTGCTCACCCGCTCGCGAAATAATGGTTTGACGCGTGCGGTACTTGTCCCCAATTAGCTTCACTTCTTCCTCAAAGACTGAACCTTGATACTCCGTTCGCAGGGCCAAGGTTTCTGGGTTACTAAACGAAAACGTTGCTGTAATCGGCTTGGGCGTCGCAAACCCTCGATCTCGGTACATCACCGCACCCTGAATCCCGAAAATTGTAGATCCGGCTGACATCGGTTTGCCCACGATCGAATTTTTGCTATCCCAGGATACGAAGGCTCCACAGGTCATGAGCATCTCGTCTTCAATATTATGAAGCCGTGCCAGTTCTCGGAGTTCTGCGCACCCTTGAGTGAGAACCTGAATCTTCAGCAAACTTTCGACTTCCTGCACCTTTCCATCTGGCAATGTAAAATATCGCCGCTCCGATCGCCATTCTCCCGTCGATCGAGTGAAGAAGTCCGAAATCAATCGATCATAATCACCCAATTGAACAACAGGTTCTTCAGTCAATTTTTCAACAGGGTGGTTCACCCCCTGATGGTACAGACGAGGGTTGACCGTTAGATTTTGGACGGAGGACGTCATAGAATACCTGCTTTATGCCAGAAGTGTTTAGTAACCTTGTCAACAAGTCAGCGACTACTTGTAATTATTCTTAATATACATCGGGCAATCCTAAAGCCGCAACCGATCGCCTCAAATCCACTATCAATCCACGGAGTCAGGTTAGGTCTAATGGAGGACGATGCGGTAAAACTTTCTTGCAACTTTTGGGATGTGGAGTATCATTCGGGGACTTCCGGATCAAGGGCGGTGCTGGACTGGGGTTCTAGCAGATTTCGATCGTCATAGAACCGTCATAGCCAACTTCAAAAAAGTGTTCTGCTTGGAAGGGGTGAGCGGAGTCGTGGGTCTGATTACGAGTTTGAATTAAGTCGTTTGATTAGGTAGTGTGAGTTCATGGTTTATCAAGAGGCCGATCGCAGTAAATTATCGAGGATTGAGCTAGCGCAAGGTGGGCATTTGCCTTCGTTGTCGTGGTGGCTTAATCAGCGCCTTGCGCCCCACAGTCTCCAAGCGAAGATTAGCTATGTCAAGCCCGGTTATGTCCGCGTTGCTTTAGCGATTCGTCCAGCTTTTAGAGAAGACCCTCGCACTCCCATCTTTAAGAAGCGAATCATTCGATATCTGTGCCACCAACTTTGGATTTTGAATTCTGACGTTTTGGACGGGGCCTATGTGGTTGCCGCCTGCGTGGGGAAACCGGGGATTCTATGGAAGCAGTCGGTGCGAATCGTTTCGCCTGCTCGTCGATCGTTTCTCGAACTCAACGCCCTTGAATCCAAGTCTAATGAATCCAAGACTAAACCCGCTACCGTTCAAGCCCTTTCTAAATCGTTTGAGCAGCAGCTTCAGCACAAGGTTCGCCAAGCAAGCCAGCAAAAGAAGCAGTTTCAAGCTATGCGATCGCTGTTGGTCAGTGGATCGTCTGCTGCCGCCTTTGTAATCGGCTGCTGGCTGGGCTATGCCGATGCCCCTCCCGAGCAGACCGCTGCGTTAGCTAGGGGCTCAAACTCTGGTGCGCTCGTTCAGCAGTCGAATGATAAAATTCAAGTCAAAGCGGCCCTCGAAACGATTCCGGTTATTCAGCATAAGGCAACCAGTTCAGGCCAAGCCGTCAATCTCTTTTTTGGTGGGGATGTTACGTTAACGAATTCCTACAGCGACAAAGTGGGCCGAGATTATCAGTGGTCGTTTTCTCAGCTTCCTGAACTGCGGGAAGCCGACATCAGCATGGTGAATTTAGAAGCGCCGTTCACGCATCAGAACCAAGCTCTTCCCGGCAAGAAATTTAATTTTAAAGCGCCGCCTGAAAACGTCCAAGTGCTCCAAAATGGCGGCATTGACATTGTAAACTTGGCCAATAATCACACCATGGACTATCAAGGCGCAGGTTTGAGCGAGACCTTAGCGACCCTCGACAAAGCGGGAATCCAATCGGTCGGGGCCGGAACCGACATTAAAAATGCGCGTCGTCCGATCGTTATGGAAGTCAAAGGCCAAAAAGTGGCCTACCTTGGCTACTACGATGCTGATCTCCACGCCGCCACTGCCAGCACTCCCGGAACTAACCCTCGCCACAACGATCGCGTTGCTGCCGACATCAAAGCGTTGCGAGGTCAGGTGGACTGGATTGTTGTGAATTATCATTGGGGCGAGGAACTCGCGAAATATCCCGGTGACTGGCAGATTGATCTGGCCCGATTTACCGTCGATCAAGGTGCTGATTTGGTCATCGGCCACCATTCCCACGTCTTGCAGGGTGCAGAGGTGTACAAAGGTCGTCCGATCGTTTATTCGCTGGGCAACTTTATTTTTGGTGGCAAAGACGTCAGTGATTACGACACCGCCGCGCTGAAGGTTTCGCTGAAAGAACAACAAATGAAGGTAGAGTTCTTGCCCGTCCAGGTGCGCAACTTCCAAGCCAAGGTTGTGAATGGTCAATCGGGGCAGCAGATTTTGTCCCAGATTTCCAATGTATCGGATATTTTCCAGATGCCCATGACTTCGGCAATGACGCTGGACCTGAAGACCAATCAAGCGCACGCGATCGAGGCGGGGAAGGATGCTCCAGCGATCGCAAGTCCAACGGAAACCCAAGCGCCTATCAAAGATGAACCTAGCAAACCTAATCTGGCTAAACCGGATGCAGCTAAACCTGCATCAAGTAAAGCCTCTTCGCCAGAACCCGCGAAAAGCCCTGATCCAGATAACCCCTGGAGCCAAGATTCCTTCATCACTGGACCGGGAAAATCGGAGAAACTACTCAAGCCCGTCAACGAACAAGGAAAACTGCCTGCTACCGTAAAGCTACAGGTTAAGCCCGATTCGACACTGGACGGTGCTGACTCGGTCGAAACCGCATCGGCTCAAACGGCATTATTCCAAGAACCGACGATCGATGATCTTGAAAAAGAATCTATGGCTCCCGGTGAGTCCATGAAAGTTCCTGACGGTATTTTGCCGAATTCAGAAATGGCTAAAGACACGGCCATCAGCGCTCCGGATCTTTGGCCTAGCGTGACTCCGACCCAAGCCCCCCAGACTCCGATCGACGTCACGCCCGCCACAGCAAGTCTTGAACCAATGACCAAGCGCTACGCCGAATCCACTACGCCGTATCACGGATCCGTCGCGGCCTTACCCCCGAGTAAAGATACGGTCACTGTTGAGAAAGCGGTTGAAAAATAGTGGGAAAAGCCTCTGTCGATCGCGCTCCCGAACCTCCAGTGGCACCCGTTGGACAAGCCGTAACCGGAACCCGCTAAACTTTGGGTAATTGCTGCCAAGGCTCTTGAGTTCCATCACTCGCAAGGTTGGGGAGATTGGAGTTTTGGCAGAGGAAATCTTAGGTTTAGAGGTTTTTATGTTTAGTGTTCAAGTGGTTCAGCCCGGTCCCGAGTCTCGCTATGCAACGCCCGCGTATTGGCTTCGAGATGAAGCAGCAGGTAGTGCGATCGCTGTGTTGCCCGATCGGGGGGGGATTATTACCGAGTGGCAAATTCAAAATAAAGATTACTTCTACATGGACTGGGACCGCTACCAAGATCCCAAAAATAGCATTCGCGGCGGCAATCCAATCCTGTTCCCCATTTGCGGAAATCTTCCAGACAATGCCTATACGCTTGACGGAACAACCTATCCGTTGAATCAGCATGGATTTGCCCGAAATATGGTTTGGGCCGTAACTGAAACGGGTACCGACGGGGCTGCAAGCCTGACGCTGAGCTTGAAGAGCACGCCTGAAACCTTGGTGAGCTACCCGTTTGAATTTGAGGTTGCGTTTACTTACGTGCTTAAGGGCAACACGCTGACCATAGACCAGAAGTATATGAACCATAGCGATCGGCCCATGCCCTTCAGCGCTGGCTTCCACCCGTATTTCACTGTGGCCGATAAATCGCAGCTTCGGTTTGATATCCCGGCCACTGAGTCTTGGGGCAAAACCGCCATCACCGCAACCCCGTTTTCAAATACCTTTGATTTTGGCGTTGATGAAATTGATCTGTCCTTTGGCAATTTGAGCCGATCGGGGGCAACGGTTTCGGATTTGCAAAGCCAGAAAAAGCTGGTTCTTAGCTGCGATTCCGAATTCTCAACCCTGGTGTTTTGGACTATCAAGGGCTTAGATTTCTACTGCCTTGAACCTTGGAGTGCGCCCCGCAATGCCATGAATACCGGGAAACGTCTGCTCACGGTTGCGCCCGGAGACGTGCGATCGCTGTCGGTGAGTTTGGCTATTGAGCCTATGTAGCATCAAATCTGTCTAGCCCAGTTAAATCCAATCAACACCCTTGGATTTAATCTGACAGGGCGATGTGTTCACTAGGAATATGTCACCATAGACAATGCGTTGGACAGTGCGCTAAAGAATGCGTTGAATCTAGACAGTGCGTTAGATTTTCAGATGGAACCAGGATGAAATCATGATTACGGCTTTGATTGTGCTCTTGCTAGTACTGATGTTGGGATGGAGTGGATGGCGGGCGCGGTCCTACGGGAAACTGGGGGTGTACTCTTGGTTTCAGTCAGGGACGCTACTTTTACCTTGGCTGATGTTTTTTGTCCTGGGTTCAGCGGGCATCTATCTCAATCTCGCTGGGATGTTGATTTTATTTGTATCGTCTACTGCCGCCTACGTCATCATCGGCCAGAAAGTCCGATCGATCGCCCCTGAAGAACTGGCCAAACGCGCCGAAGCCTTGATCAAAGCCAGAGATGATGTCAACGCTGCCGATACCGCCAACAAACCTGCTGATCTAGCGATCGATCTTCCAACGGCCAAACCCGTCGCAGCAGAGGACTCGCGTGAAGTCGTGCCCATTCCAGCCGAAGATATGACGCTGATTCGCGGCATTTTTGGCATCGATACCTTCTATGCCACCGAAGCCATTCCATTCCAAGATGGCGCGGTTTTCAATGGCAATCTGCGCGGAAAATTAGAACCCAGTTTTGAAAAGCTTACGGGGTTGCTTCACGAAAAAGTCGGCGATCGCTACCGTCTTTTCCTGATCGAAAACCAAGAAAGCCGCCCTACGATCGTCGTGCTCCCCAGCAGCAACGATCCCAAGCCCATGACCACCAGCCAAAAAATATTAGCCGTCCTACTGGCTGTCGGGACCATTGCCACCTGCTTTGAAACGGCTGGAATCTTGCAGGGCTTTGACTTTTACACTTCGCCTCAGCGCTTGAATGAAGTGGTGCCGATCGGGCTGGGTATTGTGGCCGTCTTGACGGTTCATGAACTGGGTCATTGGCTGATGGCCGATCGCTACGACGTAAAACTGAGCCTGCCCTTTTTCTTCCCGACATGGCAAATTGGTTGTTTTGGCGCACTCACCCGATTTGAATCTATTTTAAAAAATCGCAATGTGCTGTTTGATGTGGCGCTAGCAGGTCCAGCCGCCGGGGGGATTTTATCTTTTGCGATGCTGCTGATTGGACTGCTGCTCTCGAACCCCAACAGTCAGTTCAAGGTGCCGACGGAGTTTTTTGAAGGGTCGGTGCTAGTGGGGACCCTGGCTCGGGTGGTCCTCGGGAATGCGGTTCAGGAATCTGTTGTAGCGGTCAATCCGCTGGTGATTCTCGGCTGGTTGGGACTCGTGATTACGGCGATTAATCTGATGCCTGCGGGTCAGCTTGACGGCGGACGCATGGTGCAGGCGGTCTACGGTCGTAAAATCGCGAGTCGCGCGAGTCTAGCTACGCTGATTCTGCTGGCGATCGTCTCCTTGGTGAATTCACTGGCGTTATACTGGGCTATTGTAATTCTCTTTCTTCAGCGCAACCTCGAACGCCCCAGCCTGAATGAACTCACCGAACCCGACGACACCCGCGCAGCCCTCGGCTTACTAGCGCTCTTCTTAATGGTGATGGTGCTCTTACCCCTAACGCCCAGTTTGGCGGGTCGATTAGGCTTTCCCACGCTTTAAATCTCCGTCCCTTTAAAGTTCCCGTGAATTCTCACGCATGTGCGGGTACTCTCCATATCAAAGGCTTTACAAGAACCCCACCGCATGGATATCAGTCCCACCGCCAAATTAAAAATGCTGATCGTGGACGATGAGCCAGATAACCTAGATCTTCTCTATCGGACCTTTCGGCTGGATTTCCAAGTGCTTCGATCGGAAAGTGCGATCGAAGCACTAAAACTGCTGGAAAAGCACGGTGAAGTCGCTATCATTATGTCTGACCAGCGAATGCCAGAAATGTTGGGCACTGAGTTTCTTAGCAAAACTGCCGAGCACTATCCAGACACCATTCGGATCGTGTTGACGGCCCACACCGACGTCAAAGATCTGGTGGACGCGATCAATTCTGGGAAAGTTTTCAAATACATCACCAAACCATGGAACCAGCAGCAGCTCCAGGTCGTGATTCAGCAAGCCGCCGAGACCTACCGCGTACTCAAGCAGCGCACCGATGAACTTCGGCGATCGCTTCGGCGAGAATCGTTGTTTAATACCGTCACGACGGCCATTCGAGAATCCCTCGATTATCGAAGTATGCTCCAGACCCTCGTGACGGCCTTAGGTACCACTTTTGACGCCAACAGCTCCGTCCTCTATCCCGTTGAGAGTGGCATTCAGCTCAGTAAGCCCGTCTGCTACCCGAGCGCCGAACTGAAGAGTCTTAAAGGCGACCCCGGCCTGCAAGATCAGCTCCAAAAAATTCTCTATCAGCCCATTTCGAGCGAACCTAAGCGTCGATCGTATCAACTCCGCGCGCGTACCCCAGACGGCGCAGACCCGATCGATCGCGTGGTTCTACCCTGCACCTGCCAGGGGGAGCTGCTGGCGATTCTGACCCTGTGCCGGACGGTTGCCTGGTCCTCAGAAGACATCCAACTGATGGAAACCGTGGTAGAACAAGCGGCGATCGCCATTTCCCAGGCCAAACTCTATCAGCGCACGGAGCAGCAAGCCGAACAAATGCGCGCCGAACTCGGCGTCGCCCGTCAAATCCAAAACAACCTACTTCGTCAGACCCTCCCCATCTTGGAGGATCTCCGGGTCCAAGCCTGCTGCCACCCCGCACGGGAAGTCGGGGGCGACTTTTTTGAAGTGTATCAACATCCCCAGGGCGATCTGTGGCTTGCGGTGGGCGACGTGTCGGGGAAAGGCGTTCCGGCAGCGCTCTTCATGGCTAGCTCCATTTCAGTGTTGCGCCGAGAACTCTCCCAAGAAGGCTCCCCAAAACCTGAAGAAGTGATGCAAAATCTGAACCGGATTTTGTTCGACGATTTGGTGAGCACCAACTGCTTTATCACCATGGTGATCGCCCGCTATACCCCCGCCACCCGCAAGCTGACCTACGCCAATGCAGGCCATCTCTATCCCATGAAGTGGTCCTGTCTTGATGCCTGCGAGGAGCCAGAGTACTTAACCACGCGCGGCATTCCCCTAGGCATTCGTCAGCGCTGGGTGGCCCCGGCGGGAGACCTAGACTTGAGACAAGGCGATATTTTTCTGCTCACCAGTGATGGCGTCACCGAAGCCACCATCCGCGAAGAACGATCGCCCATCGATCGCTTCTCCACCGAGCACACCCCAAACAACGGTTCGACCCTAATGCTTCAGCAATCCGGCCTGTGGCGATTACTCCAAGAAGAAGGCAGCACCCTCGATCTCAAACACCTCCTCCAACAAATTCGTGCTCAAACCGTGACACAAGAAGATGACCAAACGATGCTTTCCCTGGAGGTGCTCTAAGCCATGAAAACAGAACTTCATCTCCCCAGCGACCTCCGCTTCCTGACCGTTGCCGAAGACTGGCTCTTTAGCACCCTCAAAATCCAACTCGGCAATGACATCGACTGGACCCGTCAAACCATCCGCCTGCGTCTTGCGCTGGTCGAAGCCTATTCCAACGTCGTGCGTCATGCCCATCGCGATCAGCCTAATCTTCCCCTAATTCTGAAGTTAGAGCTTCGCGATCGGGAACTGTCGCTTGAAATCTGGGATCGCGGAGCAGGGTACGATTCCTCAAACTACCTCGCCCCTGCCCCAGAAGATAAGCAGGAACACGGATACGGTTGGCTGATTTTGAATCGCTTAATGGATCGTGTGGAATATCGTTTGCAGATAGACGGCGGAAATTGTCTCACGCTCGAAGTGAGTTTGCCCGCGAATGCAGCCGCCCAAGTTGTGGGGTCCAACCTCATCTAAGCCTACACATCTCCCACCACCCTCACCAATTTGCACAATAAGAGTATCTTGACCTATGGGGCGCGCCGGGAAAGCCTTGAAAAGGGTGTTGCAGGATTATCAGATTACCCAAAACCATTTAGCCGTAAGCATGAGCATCGATCGATCGAACATCAGTCGCTGGGTCAACGAAAGCCGCGATCCCTCTGCTGAATCTGTGGCTGAACTCAAAGATGCGCTAGCCTTAATTCACCTTCAAGCAGGTGATGACTTTGTAAGGTATTTTCTCTATTCAAAAGGTTAAATAGTCAAGACGCTTTGACTTAGACCGTTGAGCGCTAGGAGTATTTTCGGGGACTTTATGAGAGCTTTTTTGAAGGAGATAAGTGTTCGGTCACTAAATAGTGATAGCATTTCACGAGCTTTATGATTGTTCAATTCATTACGCAATTCGTTCATGCAACTGCAACATTCTCGCCGTCGAACCAAGATCGTAGCGACGATCGGACCTGCCACCAGTAGCCCCGAGGTTCTTCGGGAACTCGTCAAAGCCGGAGCGACCACCTTCCGGC
This sequence comes from Synechococcales cyanobacterium, assembly GCA_043787035.1. GTDB lineage: Bacteria > Cyanobacteriota > Cyanobacteriia > Leptolyngbyales > Leptolyngbyaceae > JAAFJU01. Next base: position 3,235 of record JAYVVL010000160.1, on the reverse strand, counting down.
TGAACTTTTCCCACGGCACTCATGAGGATCATCTGCGCAGTATTCGCCTGATTCGTCAAGTTTCCAACGAATTAAACTATCCCGTCGCGATTCTTCAGGATTTGCAGGGACCCAAAATCCGTCTTGGTAAATTTACAGATGGCTCCATTGTCCTTGCCAAAGGCGATCCCTTTACTCTGACTAGCGCTAAAGTTCCAGGAACTCAGACCATTAGCTCCATCACCTACGAACCTTTGGCTCAGGAAGTGCCTGAAGGGGCAACTATCTTGCTGGATGACGGAAAGGTTGAAATGATTGTGGACTCGATCGATAAAGCGGTCGGTGAATTGCACTGCACTGTGGTGGTAGGTGGCACGCTTTCCAACAATAAGGGCGTCAACTTTCCAGGAGTTTGCTTGTCGATTAAGGCGCTAACGGAGAAAGATCGTGAGGACTTGATTTTTGGTTTAGACAATGGTGTGGACTGGGTGGCGCTGAGCTTTGTACGCAATCCTGAAGACGTTAAAGAAATTAAGGATATTATCTCTAGCTCTGGCAAAAACACCCCCGTTGTGGTGAAGATTGAGAAGCACGAAGCCATTCAGCAAATGGAAGAAATCTTGATGCTCTCCGACGGCGTTATGGTGGCACGCGGAGACCTGGGCGTTGAGCTTCCTGCGGAAGATGTCCCCATTCTCCAGAAGCGCCTGATTGCTACTGCCAACCGCATTGGGATTCCCATTATTACAGCAACTCAGATGCTCGATAGTATGGTGAACAATCCGCGACCCACCCGTGCGGAAGTTTCTGACATTGCCAACGCGATTTTTGATGGGACAGATGCGGTGATGTTGTCCAACGAAACGGCGGTCGGAAAATTTCCCGTCGAAGCGGTGGCAACCATGGCCACGATTGCCATTCGCACCGAACAAGAACAAATTAATCGCAACCCTGAACAAGCTAGCCGATCGATTCCGAATGCCATCAGCAAGGCCGTCGGCAATATCGCAGGGCAGATTGGGGCTTCAGCCATTATGACCTTAACCAAATCCGGCGCGACGGCCCGAAATGTGTCGAAGTTTCGGCCTGTGACGCCGATTATTGCCATCACGCCCCATGTCGATGTGGCGCGTCAGCTCCAGATGGTGTGGGGCGTCAAACCCTTGCTTATGCTAGATCTTGACACGACCTGGGAAACCTTTAGCGCCGCCATTAATGTGGCTCAAGAGCGCGGTATTGTGGCTCCGGGCGATCTGGTCGTATTGACTGCCGGAACGCTGCAAGGCGTATCGGGATCGACCGATTTGCTGAAGGTGGAAGTGGTCACGGCGGTTCGAGGCAAAGGAATCGGCTTTGGTGAGGGCCGAACGGTGAGTGGACGTGCTCGCATTGTGCTCACTGATCAAGATGCCGCGCAGTTCCAGGCGGGTGAAATTTTAGTGATCAAATCCACCAGTGCGTCCCACGTTGAGGCGATCAAAAAAGCGCGCGGCGTGATTACGGAAGATAGCAATGTGACGGGTCATGCGGTGACGATCGGAATGCGCTTGAATGTTCCGGTGATTGTGGGCGTTGCAGATGCGCTGTCTGTGATTCGGGACGGTGAAATTGTCACCATGGATGTGGAGCGGGGTGTCGTTTATTCCGGCCTCTCACCATCGTGAAGAGTCGTGAAGACTCGCTAAAATAGCCAGAACAGTCTACCTATCATCCTGTCATCTAATTTTCTAATCCCATGACAACTTATTACTACGTAGTGGCCAGCGATCGATTCATGCTTCAAGAAGAACCGACCCATGAAATTTTCACGGAGCGGCTCCGAAATTATCAGGAGAATGAAAAAGAGGTTGATTTTTGGTTAATTCAGCAGCCTGCGTTTCTGGAACAGCCTACGTTTGCGGCGATTAACGTTCAGGTTCCTAAGCCTGCGGCGGCGATCGTCTCGACGAACAAGTCATTTATCATCTGGCTAAAGCTGCGGTTAGAGTTTGTAATAACGGGCGAGTTTCAAAGTGATGAGGCAATCGATCAGGTCGTGGCATCGCTGGTCAATGCGGCTTAGAGGCTTGAACTTAAAAAACGAAGAGAGGGAGGGTCATGAGCAGGAGTCAGTTTAATCCGGAATCTAATTCGGAGTTCAATCTGGGGTTTGACCTGAGGCTAGGGTGCTCTGCGGCCATCGGTGCGATCGTGCTGTTTGCTCTTCCCGTAAAGGCGCAGGTCCCGATCGACTGTCCCCCGCCCGCCCGAGGTGAATATCTATTGCTGGCCCCAACTGCTTCATCTGAGTCGCAAGGGATCGTGCGATCGAAAGCTCCGAGTGACGCGACGATCGTCGTGTGTCGCTACTTGGGTGAAACGGTGACTCGCATTGGCGGGTTCAGCACGGAGTCTGCGGCATCGGTGTGGGGACAATATCTCATTCGTACGACCGGATTCAAAGTCACGATCGCCTCGCCTCCAGCCGTCGCTCCCGCCTCGTCCGTACCGCCTACCCCGAAACCCATTTCCCCCCGATCGACGCCTTCGCCCTACAGCCCTAGAGTCCTCGGAACGGGGTACGCTGTCATTGTGAATTACAATAATCGCCCTGAAGCAGCGGCACAGCTTAAACAGGCGATTAAGGCAAGAATTGGCGTTGTTTCCTATGGTGAACGGCCCTATCTATTGGCCACTCAAACCGACGATCAAGCCGCCGCCAACGCCATCATGCAGCTTTTGAGCGATCGAGGATTTCTGGCGATGGTCGTTGATGCGCGCCGCGTTGTGTTGCTTAGAGCTCAGACGCCATAGTCTCGGATAATCCTATTAAAATCACCCAAATCGCTACAATCTGCAATAAAGACTAGTAAACTAAGCAATGGTACTGAGTCGATGCGTCGCTAAAAACCACGCATTAATTTGATGGTAGGATTAATCATTGGTTTAATCATTGATTTTTAGTAAATGCAAATGCTTACACCCTTAGTGATACTGAGTAATCTATGAACGTCCTGCTGCTATATCCCGTTTTTCCGAAAAGTTTTTGGTCCTTTGAAAAAACGCTGGAGCTAGTTGGACGCAAAGCCCAGCTTCCGCCCCTAGGACTAGTAACCGTTGCAGCGATTCTTCCCCAAGAGTGGAACTACAAACTCGTCGATCGAAACATTGACACGATTCCTGAAGCGACTTGGGAATGGGCCGACTTGGTGCTGATGTCCGCCATGATCGTCCAGAAAGAAGACATGCTGGACCAAATCAAAGAAGCCAAACGTCG
>JAYVVL010000159.1:0-1639 GCA_043787035.1 Synechococcales cyanobacterium | reverse complement strand
GATTTACTCAAAAAACAAGTGGGCTACGCGGCAGCCGATCGGGTGGAATCGGGCATGGTTATCGGACTTGGAACAGGTTCGACCACGGCATTTGCTATCCAAGCCATCGGTGAACGCCTTGCATCCGGGAGCTTGAAGGACATCAAAGGCATTCCGACCTCGTTCCAGGCCATCGCCCTAGCACGCAAATACGGCATCCCCTTAGTGACGCTGGATGAAGTCGATCGCATTGACGTGGCTATTGACGGAGCGGATGAAGTCGATCCCAACAAAAACTTAATTAAAGGCGGCGGCGCAGCGCACACCCAAGAAAAAATCGTCGATTCTCTAGCGACTCAGTTCATCGTAGTGGTCGATAGCTCAAAGCTCGTCGATCGCCTAGGGTCCACGTTCTTACTCCCCGTCGAAGTCCTACCCATGGCCGTGACGCCGGTGATGCGCGCCATTGAGAAGCTAGGTGGAAAGCCAGAACTCCGCATGGGGGTTCGGAAGGCTGGCCCGGTGGTGACGGATCAGGGAAACTTGGTGATTGATGTGAAATTCGATCGCATCGATCATCCCGCTGAACTGGAGAAGACGCTAAATAATATTCCGGGCGTACTAGAGAATGGTCTCTTTGTAAATGTGGCCACGTTGATTTTGGTCGGTGAGGTTAAAGACGGTAAGACGATCATCCGGGAGATTTGAGGCCGGGAAATTTAAGGCGCGTCAATTTTTACCTGATCGGTTAGGTCTTAGTTATTCCACCGGGATCTTTGTTAGTGTAGATTTGTAAAGAAATGTCAATCTACACGAGCAAGGTAATTCTGTGGTGAATCTGGAACTGACAGAGAAAGCTTCTCTGCTGGGCGGACCTGAAAGAGATCGCTTTGACCCCAGAGAAGCCTGGTACCCCGTATTTTATGTTCGGGACTTGGAAACCCAGAAGCCTAATGCTTTTACCCTGTTGGGAATTGATTTGGTTATCTGGTGGGATGCGGCTACTCAGCGTTGGTCAGCCTTGCGAGACCAATGTCCTCACCGTTTGGTGCCGCTGTCGGAGGGGCGCATCGCTGAGGATGGCCTGCTCGAATGTCCTTATCACGGCTGGGCTTTCACGGGCGAAGGAACCTGCGATCGGATTCCGCAGCAAAACCCAAATGAATCCGCCCAGACGGCTCGTCGAGCTTGCATTCCGTCCTTTGCGACGCAGGTTTGTCAGGGATTACTGTTTGTGTATGCGGGAAAGATTGAGAATGCGGACAAAGTGGCAGTTCCGGCGATCGAACCCTACGACCCGACTGACCCAAGCTGGACCTGCATGGAAATCGCGCGGGACTTGCCCTACGACGCTGCGACGCTGCTGGAAAACGTCCTTGATGCCAGTCATCTCCCCTTCACCCACCACAAATCCGTCGGCAATCGCGTCAACGCCGCGCCCATGGACCTTGAACTCAAAACATCAGATAAATTGGGCTTCACTGGATATTGGGCCGAAGGGCCGCGCAAGGGCAAACTCGGGTCGCAGGATACCGTGTTCGTTGCGCCCAATCTTATGTGGCATGACTTGACCTCGAAGCAATTTGGGCGGACGGTGACGGCAGTCTATGCGACGCCAACGCGGAAGGGTGAATGTCGTTTGTTTGCCCGGTTTCCCTTT
>JAYVVL010000158.1:0-13509 GCA_043787035.1 Synechococcales cyanobacterium | reverse complement strand
AGGAATTAATCGACCTATGACTTATGCCGATCGTCGCCATGCTCAAAGGCTATTCAAAGCTTTTAATGACGCCCGCGATGACCAACCCGAGGAACGGTCAACTTTGGCGTCCTAAAAGAACCTGCATCGCTTCATCACACCAAGCTAACCAGCCCGTTTCGTAATGAATGCCATTGCGAAGGGTGAGATATTGACAGCGCAATTGCAACGAGAGCGTTGTCGGATCAGGAAAAAACCGCTGCGCGATCGTGTGATAGGTCGCGAGGTTATCGGTATGTTGCGATCGCGATTCTTCAAGGCGTTGCAGCAGAATTTCGATCGGCACCAGATGCCCAACAAAGAGTTTGGTCAACAGTTCATCTTTCATCGGAGATGAGGATGTCGGCTGCGCAATCCAGTCCTCAAGATGAGCCGTACCTGCCGCATTGATAGCATAGGATTTCTTGTCTGGACGCCCATTCTGTTCAACCACCCAGCCATCGACCCAGCCACTCTCTTCAAGCTTAGTCAGTTCTCGATAAATCTGCTGGTGAGTCGCGTGCCAAAAAAAACCCACCGAACCATCAAATTGCTTAGCCAAGTCATATCCACTACACGTTCGACTCGCCAACACCGCCAAAATTGCATGGGATAACGCCATTACACTAAAGCCAAAAACTTCTTAGAGCTTACTTGACTATGCACTTTTTTGCATATACCTTGAATGTATGCAAAAAAGTGCATATTAAAAATAACGGTTGATTACAGAGGTGAGCTATGGCCGGATTGATGAAGATTCGATCGCGCTGCGATCGAGAGACTAGTTTTCCGTTGGCGGGGGTGAACTGGTGGGAAGTTGGGATGGCCTATCAGACTTTTCTAGGCAATCCAAGGGTTGGGATTCGGCATATTTTACAGGCCCAGCGACAGAGCTATTGGCAGCGTTGGGTCGATGCTCGACTGGCACGACAAGCGGCGGCGTTATCCGGACGGACGATCGCGATCGATCTGACTGAACTCTCAAAACTCCCCGCAGACTCATTAGGCGGAGCCTATGCGCGACACATGATCAAGCTGGGACTCGATCCCAATGCATTTAGTTTTCCAGAGGACGATTGGCTCGAACAACGCACTTCTGTCGGGCATGACATTTTTCATATCATTGCAGGATACGATGCTAGTCCGGTTGGAGAATTTGGAGTCGCCGCATTTACGTTGATGCAATATCGTGATCTCTTGAATGTGTTTGTTTTGTCCTTTGTCCCATTGAGCTTAACCAATCCCCGTTGGACTATTCCGTTGTTGCAGGCGATCGTTCGGGGGATGCGGATGGGACAGGCATCGAAGCCCGTGGTGGCCTACCCAGTGGAGGATCATTGGGATAAACCGTTATCTCTAGTGCGACGAGAACTTGGAATTTCAGGCTATTTTTAGGGGATTGCCCCGACGTATAGGTCGCCTAAACGCCACGACCCACCAACATCCTTGCATAGGGCGTTTCATGGAGGTGCGCTTTGTCAGCCGATCCAAACAAGTTCAACTTTTCTATAATGACCTGTTCCATGGCAACGATCGCCCCTGCGGTGACGTCCAGTAAGTCGGGAAGGGTATCCCCACACAGCTCCGATTGCAGGGATTGGAGATAGGCTTGGCGGACTTCGGTATTGACGTTGAACTTGCAGACGCCTAACTGAATCGATCGGCTAATCATGTCGCCCGGTAATCCTGATGCCCCATGTAACACCAACGGAATATTGACCCGTTTACGAATCTCCGCGAGCCGGGAAAAGTCTAGCTTTGGCGGGCTTTGATATTCGCCATGGACATTTCCAATGGTCACCGCGAGAGCATCGACTTGGGTCGCGCGGACAAACTCAACGGCTTGATCAGGATCGGTCATCCTAGCTTCTTTTTCAGCAATGGTCAGCCCATCTTCCGTGCCGCTAATGCGCCCAATTTCGGCCTCGACGATCGCACCATAACGATGGGCTAGTTGCGTCATCTTGCGGGTAAAATCCAAGTTTTCGGCGTAAGGCATCGGGGATCCATCGGCCATAATCGATCGCACTCCCGCCGCTAAAGTCGTATGAATATCCTGAACTGAAGTACTGTGATCGAGATGAACGGCGATCGGCACGGTTGACGCTGCTGCCGCTGCCAAGCATAGGGCGATCAACGGCGACTGTCCGTACTTCAGGGCACTCGGATGGAGTTGTAACATGGCAGGACTTCGCAAGGATTCTGCGGCATTGATCACCGCTTTTACCCCTTCGAGGTTATAGACATTGAAAGCACCGATCGCATAGCTATTCCGTCTTGCGGTTTCTAGTAATTCCTGAGTCGAACTGAGCATAGACACCTTTAAAGTACTTCGGAAAACGCCTCAATATTTTCCACGATCGCCAGACTTAATTCGCAGATTGTTAGGATTTGTACCAGATTGGGGAATCGCTCAATCAATTCCCCGATCGGAATGAACTTTATTAACTCAGACTTTATTTACTTATGCAGGATGCTTTTGGGGTGAAGAGGCGATCGAGAACAACAGGGCTGAAGTCAGTGAGATCTAGTTTGGCTTGGCGGTAATGACCTAGTTTTGCTGATTTTTTGCGTTCCCAGGATCCCACTTGGAGATAGCCAGAGGGATGCCAGGAGATGAGCTTAGTGCTAGTACTGCCGCGTCCGTCTTCGGGGTAGGCCATTCCGGTAAGGCTATTGTCTTCAATGTTTCCTTCGACGCAGATGGACTGGTCATCTATGGGGGCAAAGCTTCCAGTAATTTTATTGCTTTTTTTCGTAAAGATGTAAAGCACGCCGCCTGCTTTTAGAAGGGCATCATTGGTCATTTTACGATCGGGGGAAGTGGGTTTTCCGGTCCAGTAGCTATAGGTCCCATCGGGGAGTTCGGCGATCGATTTAGGTGTTTTACTCGTGCTAGTGGTGTTGCCGTTTGTGCAGGTTAGGAGATCATTGGCGACTTTGAAGCCTTTTTCGGGTTTGAAGCCTATTAGTTCGGTGTAGAGCGATGCGTTTGCGAGGAGGATTTCGCGGGCCATAGCGATCGCGGTGCCATAGAGAACCACGGTGCGAGTAGTTGCTATTGTAGCGCGACGGTTCCCGTTGAAGGTGCCTGCGTTGGATGGGAAGCTGTCGTAGGTGATGACAGTATCGGCGTCGATTTGCTTTAAGGTCAATGCGTTACGCATTCCGATGGGGCTAGTGCCCTTATTTGCATCAATAGTGCAGGTAGTAGAAGCCATTGTGGGAGTGGACATTGTGGGAGCAGCGATCGTGGGGGATTGGAGGGCGAGGAAGGCCGAGATCGGCAGGAGGGAAATCCGTTTTTTCATGATGTCTACTAATTAATGTATAAAGTGACAGAAGTAATAAAGTGCAGAAAGCTTTTCAGAAAGAATTCCAACACCTTTTAAAAGCTAGTCTTAATTTGAAATAAGACTGCAAGCATATTTTATGGGAATGATTTAGGAGATTAAGGCTAGCTTTAGAAAATGATAGAATAAAATCTTATAATCTAGTCCCCACCGATCGTTGGCGGCTTAAAGACCGTTGCTGCTGTCTCTACTGAGCCGATCGCTTTCAGCCATAATGATTTGGAGATCTCTATGACGACGACTGCTCCAATGCCATTGATTGATACGGTGTTACTAAATGTGAGCCATGCCAAGCTTACGGTGACGCCTGAGTCCTTTGACCAACTGTGCCTGGATAATCCAGATTTACGCCTCGAATTAACGAAAGACAAAGAGCTAATTATTATGCCTCCAACAGGTGGCGAAAGTGGGAAAAGAAATGTTAGTTTGGGGGCTGATGTTGAGATTTGGAATCGCCAAACTAATCTAGGCGAAACATTTGATTCATCGACTGGCTATGACTTCATTGCGATCGGGGGTGGGAAGATGTCGCCGGATGTGTCTTGGATTGAGAAGTCACGATTGGTCGGCGTGAACATTGTTGGATTTATTCCGATCGTCCCTGATTTTGTAATCGAATTAAGATCAGCGACGGACAATTTGAAGTCGTTGCAGGAGAAGATGGAAGAATACCAACGGCTAGGGGTGAGAGTGGGGTTGTTAATTAGTCCGAAGAATCAACAGGTTGAGGTTTATCGCCCTGGGCAGGATGCAGTGGTGCTAGATGCTCCGAGTACGATCGATTGTGGTGATGTGATGCCCGGTTTTGTCCTTAGTATGAGCCGGATTTGGTGATCCTTTTTGGTGTGCAATTACCCGCCACAGATAATCTACCCATCAACATGGAATTTTTTTGGCGATCGGTGCGTATGGGCGTTGTTAGCTATTCCGTGTATCTTCCATCGATCGCCAAAAAGTCTCGCCAAACAAAGACTCTGCCACCGATCGGTCTCGTCATCCCGTAAAATAGAGTGTGTTAGATCCAACCTCAACACTCTTCATTCCCCACCCTCTATGACTGTTCGCGTTCGTATTGCTCCAAGTCCTACCGGAAACCTGCACATCGGCACCGCACGCACCGCTGTTTTTAACTGGCTGTATGCCAAAGGCCAAGGCGGCACGTTTATTTTGCGCATCGAAGACACGGATTTGGAGCGATCGAAACCTGAATTTACAGACAATATTCTCGAAGGCTTGAGATGGCTGGGCATGGACTGGGATGAAGGTCCGGTATTTCAAAGCAATCGCACGGAACTCTACCAAACCAAAATTCAAGAACTCTTGGACAAAGGGCTGGCCTACCGCGCCTACGACACCCCCGCCGAACTGGAAACCATGCGCGATCGGCAAAAAGCCCGCAACGAAGCCCCGCGCTACGACAATCGCCATCGCAACCTTACCCCCGAACAAATTGCCGCCTATGAAGCTGAGGGTCGCCAAGCGGTGATTCGGTTCAAAATCCAAGACACCCGCGAAATCACTTGGACCGATCTGGTTCGTAACAATGTCACCTGGAAAGGCTACGACCTCGGCGGAGACATGGTGATTTCCCGCGCGGCGGAAACTGGAACGATCGGAGCGCCGCTCTATAATTTTGTGGTGGTGGTCGATGATATTGATATGGGGATCACGCAGGTGATTCGCGGGGAAGACCACATTGGTAACACCCCGAAGCAAATCTTGATCTACGAAGCGCTCGGTGCAACAGTCCCGACCTTTAGCCACACGCCATTGATCCTAAGTGCAGCAGGAGCCAAGCTCTCCAAGCGCGATGGCGTCACGTCTATTTTTGACTTTAAGAAACTAGGGTATTTGCCAGAAGCCTTGGGGAACTACATGACGCTGCTAGGCTGGTCGCCCGTCGAAGGCATGGACGAAATCTTCACCCTAGACGCCGTGAGCAAAGTCTTCAGCTTCGATCGGGTGAACCGGGCGGGAGCCAAGTTTGACTGGGACAAGCTTAACTGGATCAATAGCCAATACATCCATGCAATGCCTGTTCCCGCATTAACGGATTTGCTGATCCCCTACTGGCAAGACGCAGGATACGAATTTGACTCCATTGCCGATCGTGCTTGGCTAGAGCAGCTTGTCGCCGTCGTCGGCCCGAGCATTGCGACGCTCCCTGAAGCCACTGAAATGGTCGAGTATTTGTTCAAACAAACCGTAACGCCCACGGAAGATGCGACAAAACAACTCGGGTTAGACGGTGTGAAAGAGGCATTAGCGGCGGTATTGGCAGCGATCCCCGCTGAAGCCCTGACCGAAGAATTTGCAAAAGCGATCGTCGATGCGGTGGTCAAAGAAAAAGGCGTGAAGAAGGGTTTAGTGATGAAATCTTTGCGCGCTGGATTGACGGGATCACTCAAGGGACCGGATTTGATGCAGTCCTGGCTGATGCTCAATGCCAAGGGCTGGGATAAAATCCGGCTAGAAAGCGCGATCGGTTAGTTCAAGAGTATTAAGAAGTATTACAGGCTTGAAACATAAATTTGCGGTTAAGTTAACAGCCAACCGCGCAAAATCTATGCTTGGATAGAAGCTGTTGAGGGTTCTTAGCGTTGAGATACTTAGCCTTAGGGCCATCAGCAGTCCGGCATGACGACGACAACACCCCATTTAGGAATAATTCTATGCAATCAAATGTTGCTAATCAAACCAGCAATATTACGGTGGAAAACGATCGCACAGGGTTGAGCATCGAAACCCTCAAGCGTGCCTTTGCCGATAATCTGTTCTACATCCAAGGCAAACCCGCTTCTCTCGCGAACTTCACCGACTACTACATGGCGTTGTCGTACACCATACGCGATCGCCTCTTGCAGCGCTGGCTTGAGACCATCAAGGTCTACCACGAGCAAGACGTTAAAACCGTTTATTATTTGTCTGCCGAATTCTTGATGGGTCGGCACTTAGGCAACAGCTTGATTAACCTGGATTTGTATGAATCCACCGCGCAAGCCGTTAAAGAATCTGGATTGGACCTGACTGAATTGCTCGAACAAGAACCTGATCCGGGTCTTGGTAATGGCGGTCTCGGACGCCTAGCGGCTTGTTTCTTGGATTCTCTCGCGACGTTAGAAATTCCAGCCATGGGCTACGGAATTCGCTATGAATTTGGGATTTTCAACCAGTCAATTCAGCATGGCTGGCAGGTCGAGATTCCAGATAAATGGCTAAAATGTGGTAATCCCTGGGAAGTCGTGCGCTACGAATCTACCGTGGAAGTCGAGTTTGGCGGACGGACAGAGCTTTATAACGACGATCGAGGCAGGTCCCACACCCGCTGGATCCCTAGCTTCACCGTCCAAGGCATCCCCCACGACACGCCCGTCCCCGGCTACCAAACCAACACAGTGAACACGCTTCGTCTCTGGAAAGCAGAAGCAGGCGAAGATTTCAACTTCCAAGCCTTCAACTCCGGCGATTACGACGGCGCAGTGGCTAGCAAAATAAAATCGGAAACGATTTCCAAAGTCCTCTACCCCAACGACAACACGCCTCAGGGCCGTCAGTTGCGACTAGAGCAGCAATTCTTTTTCGTATCGTGTTCACTGCAAGACATCCTTCGCCGTCACTTTGCAAAATACGGTCGTTTTGATAACTTGTCGGACTACGCCGCCGTCCAGCTTAACGATACCCACCCGGCCATCAGCATCGCCGAAATGATGCGATTGCTAATGGATAAGCATTCGCTCTCTTGGGATGATGCGTGGCGCATTACGCAGAGCACGTTTGCCTATACTAACCACACTCTGATGCCTGAGGCATTGGAGAAGTGGGGCGTGCCGTTGTTTGAGCATTTGTTGCCTCGACATTTGGAGATTATTTACGAAATCAACCATCGTTTCTTGCAGTCGGTGGAAACCTGGTATCCGGATGATGAAGCATTGCGATCGCGTCTTTCTATCATTGAAGATGGCGGCGAGAAAAAGGTTCGGATGGCCAACCTTGCAACGGTCGGAAGCCATGCTGTAAACGGGGTTGCCGCGCTGCACACCGAACTGCTGAAGCAAGATGTCCTTCGTGATTTCTACAAGCTCTGGCCTGAGAAGTTCAATAATAAAACCAATGGGGTGACGCCTCGTCGGTGGATGCTACTGGCCAATCCGGCTCTGTCTGAATTGATTACTGAAAAAATCGGCGACACTTGGCTCAAGAATCTCGATGAACTGCGCAAGCTTGAGTCGTTTGTGGATGACAAAGAGTTTCGCGATCGCTGGCGCAAGATCAAGCAAACGAACAAACAGGAACTTGCGGACTACATCGTGTCTCACACGGGTGTCGAAGTCGATGTCAATTCAATCTTTGACATTCAAGTCAAGCGAATTCATGAGTACAAACGTCAACACCTTGACCTCTTGCATATCATTGGTCTGTACCTCCGAATCAAGCAAGATCCGAGCATCCACGTAACGCCCCGCACCTTCATTTTTGGCGGTAAAGCGGCTCCCGGCTACGTGATGGCGAAGCTGATTATCAAGGCCGTCAATGCAGTCGCTGAGGTCGTCAATCGCGATCCTGACGTGCGCGGACGCATCAAAGTAGTGTTCCTTGCTAACTTCAGTGCATCGTTGGGCCAACTGATTTATCCCGCTGCTGATTTGTCTGAACAAGTCTCGACCGCAGGCAAAGAAGCCTCGGGAACAGGCAACATGAAGTTCACGATGAACGGCGCACTGACGATCGGAACCCTGGATGGTGCAAATATCGAAATCCGTGAAGAAGTCGGCGCAGATAACTTCTTCCTCTTTGGTCTAACGGCAGCAGAAGTGGAAGAGAAGAAAGCCAATGGTTACAATCCTCAAGATTATTACCACAGCAATGAAGAACTTCGTAACGTTCTCGATCGCCTAGGCATGGGCTACTTTGTTCCCGGCGAGAAAGACTTGTTCAGGCCACTCGTTGATTCGTTGATGTATCACGATGATTACATGCTGTTGGCTGACTATCAAGCCTATTCTGACTGTCAGGCGAAAGTCGCAGCAGCTTACGAAGATACAGAGCATTGGACCACGATGAGTATTTTAAATGTGGCTCGATCGGGCAAGTTCTCCTCCGATCGGACTATTAAAGAATACTGCGATGAAATCTGGCAGGTAAAACCCGTAAAGATCGAGTTAAGTCCTTATGACCAGCTCCATGCGACGCTTCATGTTGTTCGCTAATTCGTTTTTCTAATTAAAACAGGCTCGCTAGATTAGCGCATTAGCTAGCCTGTTTTGAGGCTAAAGCGAGATTGTGGAGGTCGTCAGATCCTCCGAGTGAGACGGGAATAGAATGATCGACGGTGAATCGGACGTATTGCCATAGCGCTGGACAGATTCAGCGGGGTCGTAAAGGATGATTCGCATTGAATTTACAGAGCAGCAGGTCGAAGATTTAATCTACGAGCGCTATCTCTCGTGCTTCACGCGGCTATTTATTAAACCGCCTTCAGGACGAAAACGCTTCAACGTCCTCGGTGCGCTCAATGCAGTCATGCTCGAAATCATCACTTTCACCAATGAAAGCTATATCAAGGCGGAGAGTGTCTGCGAACTGATGCGGAAGTTAGCGGCGTCAGGGCTGGGCATCCCCATCACCATTCTTTGCCGTAAGTTTCAATCATTCCAAAAAGTCAAGTTCTCAGGCGTGTAGAGTGTGTCGTGTTTCATAACATTTATTCCACCGACACCAATGCGTCTTGCCCCAACTGCATCAGATACTGCATCGCCGATGCGATCGCGTCCGCCACTTCATCGGGTGAGCTTTGGTAGAAATGGCTCCAGGCCGACGATTTGTGTTCATCGTAGTGATGCAGATGTTCGGGGTGTTGGTTGAGCCATGCGATGCGGACGCCATGGCCTATTAAGACATCTAGAACGATGTATTCTTGAATTCTTAAATCTGGATTTTTCTGAACGATCGTCCCGAGTTTGATGAGTGCTTCAATGTTCGCATGACGATATTCAGGCGCTTGGATTTTGTTCAGTAAGTGTTCCACCTGAAGCGCAAAACTTGCTTCTCCTGGCGTCATTTCACTGAGCAATACATGACTTTCAAGCCGATGACGGCGGTCTAACTTATCGCCAATGACCAGCCCCTGGCAATGTTCTAATACCGACCAAACATTGGAGTAAAAGTTCTCGGGAACTCGGCCTCTTGCCCCTTCCCGCTGCCGCATTCTCTGCCAGTCGTCTTGGTCAGCTAAGGCGGAAGTTTGCGTGACGACCCAGTTAATAGCTTGAGTCTTTAAACGGCTGCCCAAACTATCACTCACCTTGATGTGCAGCGACTCTTGAGAAAGCAGGGTTTGGTTCATAGTGTCGTAACCTTCGAGGATTTGCCTGAGCCGATCGAAAATGGTGTAGGGGGCTAGCTGCATGAGTGCTTCGTAGGCTTCATCTTGGGTGATGTGTTGCGACTGGGCTAGATCGCTCGTGAGTAGCAAAATAAGATAGCCGACGCGCACCGTCAAGAGGTTTCTGAACAGTTCCGGTTCGGCTTTCAGGAGCAGGCTAAGATAGAGCAAAATCTCCTGCGTCAGCACGCGATCGCGAATGTCTTCTCGGCAAAAGTTCCGCAGTTTGTCTAAGAGTTCATACACCGGAAGCGGCTTCGTAATCAACGCGTCTTCGCTGTACGATCGACCGACTGCAATTTGCTTTTGGCGCACCAGGATATCCGTCACCGCATCAGATAAGCTCACGTCTATCTTGTCAAGAAGACCTGCGGCCCGACGGACAATCCCCCAGTAAGGCTGGCCGTTAGGATCGCCATGACTTGCTTTGTTATAGATTTCCTCAATCAATCGTCCCACCATCACGGGCTGATCGGGTCCTGCGATTCCCGTGTTGAAAATCAATCCCTTCAGCTTAACCAATCCGTCCAAAATCTCGATTTGTTCGTACAGGTTTTCCGAATCACGAAGTTTTGAAATTAAGGTTATGGGATCCGTTTCAAATTCTAATGCAAACTCTTGAAGTCTACCTAGCGGTTTCGTAACATCGGCTTTGTAGTTTAAGTATTGCCGCAGATGATTCAGATCTAAGAATGTTAGCGTTTCAAGTTCGGGTAAAAAGTCGAGCCGATCGCGCCCTGAGGTGAGCATGAGCTGGTTGAGTCGTCCGACGGTAATAGGCACATCCCCACATTGTCCGTCTTGGAATTGTTGCATGAGTCCAAGGAGCGCATCTTGGCCTCGATCGAGCATATCGTGAGTCAGGAGCAGCGTCACAATCGGTCGCCCCAACTGTCGCCAATGACGATGGATGTAGGCAAGTTCGCTCCTAATGGTAGATACGAGAAAGTGATAATCTAGGGTCAGATAAAACTTTTGTTCATCTAGAAATGCAGGCAGGAACACCATGGTCCGATCGCGAATTTGAAACACCTTTGAAGTCGTTAAGCTGCGCATCATCCGCATCGGACGACCGGACAGTCCCAACTTTTCATTAATCCCCAACTGCGTATATGCCAGCGCCAAATCCCGCGCCGGACGCACCTGAACGGGTTCGACTTGAGATTGGGTTTGGGTGGGAATATTGTAGGCGGCGAGGCGGGTCTGGAGGGCTTCATCTTCGGCCAGCAGGGCAATCTGCACCGTGGCTTTGCGGACGTAGCCGATGCGCGTGTGGGTGTTGAGGGGATCGATGTCGGCAGTTGTTAACACCCCTTCATTCAACATTTGCGCGAGATAGTACAGGCTCTGCGCCCAGACAAGCGGCAAGTTGTCATTGGGCAATCGAGTCTGGCTTTTGGGTTTGGCTTTCTCAGCCTCGATCGCATCATCCGGGATATAGTACACTTCGGGCAGTAGCTGAATTCCATCGCGTTCGATCGCCACTTCATTAAGTTTATTTAAATAAAACTCAGCTTGGGTTCGATCGCCTCGGAAAATCCCATCTAGCGCCAGATAGGTAAAAAACAACGGCCATTCGCACTCAATATGTTCAAACGCCTTCAGTTCCGTGGGTTCATAGTGCAACCGACTCCCATCTTCGATCACCGTCTGATGCCCATCGCGCAGAAACCGGATGCAACCATGATTTCCCTGTAAGCGATCGATAATCTTCTGGCGAGTCCGTTCTACCAAGTCAGGATCTTCGATAGCAAAGGCCGGATAGCTAATCACACTTAGCAACGCCGAATCCACTTCCTTCGACATCGATTCACGCGGTAACAGCGCCTTTAACGTCATGCGACACCGTGCAATCTCATCAGGCAGCACATGAATCACCGACGCCTTCGATCCCTTGGTGCCGAAGAGGTTTAGACCACTCATGGCTTCTAAGGCCGCTTTCGCCATGCCGATCGAGCTAGCATTTAGCTCTACGCTGCCATGATTGATTTTATTTCCCCGCTCCCAAATCCCATAATCCGGCGTCCGGTAAGCGCGACCGATGTAATAGACTAGATTTTGAACAAAGTCCACTTCATCTTGCGTAAACACAATAGACAACCCCGAAGTTGTCATCTGCGCCAACATCACCAAAAACAGAGACGTCGCATCAATCTGCAAATGTCCCCAGCCGTCATCCGACACCACAGTGTCGCCCGTTGTCGTACTGTACTTAGCGTGCAGCGCATCTAAGAGCATTTGGTTCTGTTTGAATTTCTCGACCTTGTGCGCCTGCCGCATCATGGAAAACAACAGCCCGCGCATCAGTTTAACGACCGAATGTTCCAACGCATAGGTCCGCCCTTGGTCTGCATCCGTTTTCCGGTAAGCCATCGCCAGCCCCCACACCGCCAAAATACTATAGACATTATCGCGGACCCAGGCATCGGTGTAGTCGCCATGATCGTTGATAGCTGTACTGGCGGGAAGCAGCCCCGTGATAGGGTTTTGCCTGGAGAGGATAACCGTATTGACCTCGTGGTAAAAGCGATCGAGACGGGATTCCAGATTCTGCGTGACCATAAGGTTATGAAGGCAAGATATAGAGTGAACAACCAGAGCCGCTTTGACTTTAGGGTTTTAACTTTAAAGCCATTCTAGTTTAGCGTGCCGAACCTGATCGATTCTGTTCACTGCTCTAGGTTCGCGATTTTAAGATTGTACTTCTAGCCTAGTAAACGTGTTGAAGGAGGTGAGTCCATGACCCGAGAACGACTGAAATCCTGCGATCGCTGTACCCAAATCTCAACGCCTTTGTTTCGTTGTCAATGGGATGCCTCGAAGGAATGGCAGTTAATCTGTCAAGCGTGCTGCGATCGCGTTAGCCTCGACAATCCTCTGTACCGCTACGGAGGGACTTGGAAAGCCAAGAAACGGAATTGATCCCGCATCATAAGGCTATGCTGAGTCCAATTGTATTGTGTGATTTTTCTCTATGACTCAGTGGAGATTGAAGCTGAAGCGATCGTCGTTTAAATATAGGATTCAATAACACTGGGCGATTAAAATCGCTAGGTCAACTATGGACTGGGTTAATTATGGACCACTCCCACCAAATCGCCTCGTCCTGCCTGGGTCAATGCCCGATCGCGAATTCGACAGGAATCACAAACTCCGCAGGGGACTTCGCCGCCTTGATAACAGGACCACGTTAACTCGATCGGCACGCCCAACCGCAACGCCCGATGCACAATATCCACTTTAGAATCCATGACCAGCGGCGCAACAAGTCTCGGCGCATGGCCTTCAATGCCAGCCTTCGAGGACAACTGCGCTAATGTCTGAAACGCCGCGAGATACTCCGGACGACAATCAGGATATCCCGAATAATCTACAGCGTTAATCCCTAAATAAATGGCCTCTGCCTGTTTCGCTTCCGCCAACGAAAGAGCGATCGAAATAAACACTGTATTTCGCCCTGGTACATAGGTCGAAGGAATCACACCGCTCGCGGTCTCCTCGATTGGCACGGCAAGAGACGTGTCTGTCAATGACGATCCACCCCACTGGGACAGATTCACGTCCAACAAATGATGCTCTTGGATTCCTAGCGCCTGAACGATCGCCTTAGCGGCCTCTAGTTCGCGCTCATGGCGTTGACCATAAAACAGCGACAGCGCAACAACATCATACCCATCCACCTGAGCCTGAGCCGCCACTGTCGCCGAATCCAACCCACCGGATAATAAAACTACTGCTTTTTTCTGACTCATGCCA
>JAYVVL010000157.1:0-13515 GCA_043787035.1 Synechococcales cyanobacterium | reverse complement strand
TAAGTTTCATTCTAGTTATGCCGATGATGCTCGCCAACGATTGGCTGATTTAAAGGCTGGTTAGCGTAAAGATTTGAACGAACAGATCCATTACTCCTCTTCGATCGTATTTCTAACTAGGAGACCTAAATTATGAAGAAAATCTCAAAAAACGTGTTGAAGTGTTCAATCTGGATCACGGCAGCCCTAGCGAGTTTTACGCTGTGGGTACCGATGGTGCAGGCTCATCCCTTGGGCAATTTCACCATTAATCACTATTCAGGTTTGCAGGTCAATCCCGATCGTATAGGAGTTGACTACGTACTGGATATGGCAGAGATTCCAGCATTTCAAGAGATTCGTCAAATCGATCGCCAAACTGATACAGACAATTACTCTATCAAAAAATGCAATGAAGTCAATTCTCAACTGGACTTGAATCTCAATCTGATTGCTTTGCCCTTAAATCTAAAGAGTTCTAATGTGGAGTTTCCGGCTGGAATGGGTGGGTTGTCTACACTCCGACTGACCTGTGATTTTGAGCATGAATTAGTTACTAAATTAACGCCAAGTGATATTGCTCAAAGAAGTCCATCGATCGAATTTAGCGATCGTCTCTATGCTGATCGTCTAGGCTGGCGCGAGATTACCGTCGTTACCCAAGACCTTCCCACTCAAGGCGATATAACTTCAACGAGTCTATCCAAAAGATTGACAGACTATCCAACGGATCTCTTAAGCAGCCCACTTAATCAGCGTCAAGTCGCATTTTCGATAGCAACCTCTGGGATGTCAGCTCCAAAGACTGATTTGTCTGAGCCTAATGCATTCGATCGTCAAGGCAATACTTCAATAGAACGTAGCGAGGACCCCTTCACTCGTCTAATAACGTTGCAAACATTAGACCTACCAACCGTTCTTTTTTCATTATTTATCGCATTTGTGTGGGGTGGCTTTCATGCACTGTCGCCCGGTCATGGCAAGACGATTGTTGGAGCTTATTTAGTCGGTTCTCGGGGGACCTTCAAGCAAGCTATTCTTTTAGGACTCACGGTCACAGCGACTCATACGGCAGGTATTTTTGCACTCGGATTATTGACATTAGGAAGTACCCAATTTGAAGTTACGGAACAGATTTATCCTTGGCTTAGTATTTTATCGGGGGGACTCGTTACGGCGATCGGAGTCAAACTTTTCGCCGATCGATTGCGTGAAAATCAGTCGTTACTTAGTTTACCTAGTTTGATAAAAGCCGAACATCCTCACGAACATTCACATCATCATCCGCACGAACATTCACATCACCATCATCCGCACGAACATCCACACGAACATCCACATCATCATAGCCATGAGAAAGAAGCTGAAAAAGATCATGGACCGGATTATCATACTCATGGAGTGGGTCAAGTTCCCCATTCTCATCTTCCTGCAAATAATGAACCCATTACAGGAGCTAGTCTAGTTGCCCTAGGAATTTCAGGTGGACTGTTACCTTGCCCTTCGGCGTTAGTTGTTTTACTTAGTTCGATCGCATTGGGGCGAGTCGGATTTGGATTGGCCTTAGTGACGGCTTTTAGTTTGGGACTTGCGGCGATGCTGACGATTGTTGGGTTAGTGTTGGTCTATTCGCGCGATCGGTTTGAACGACTGCCAATGCCTAGGGTTGCGACGCAATTTCTACCTGCAATGAGTGCTTTAGCAATTACAATCATGGGCGTTGGGATGACGACGAGCGCGCTAGTGAGCTATCGAGTTAACTGATGAAATGAGCCGTAAAGTCCTAGATCGAAAATAACATTGAAGTATCTTATATAAGGAGTAAGTTATGAAACGGTTTGGTCTTGTATTTTTCATCACGATCGTAGTGCTTGTTGGGAGTTCTACGGTTATTACTTCTCAAGCTGAAAAGCTATTTTGGATTAATTTAGGGATATAATTTAAGCGATAATAACTTAGTGGAACAAATTAATTGGAGGAATACTGGCCTATGTTTGCGAGTTTGAAAAACAGTTGGAATGATAGTCCAATCAATCTTCGACGAAAAATCACTAATATCTATGCATTTTTGATTTTATCTAATATTGCGGCTTGGATGGCGGCATTGTTTGTATTTCATGACTTTCCTCTCTTGATTGGAAGTTCAGTCCTAGCTTATAGTTTTGGATTGCGTCATGCGGTTGATGCTGATCACATTGCGGCGATTGATAATGTGACTCGAAAGCTCATGCAGGAAGATAAGAAGCCGATTGCAGTCGGATTTTTCTTTTCTCTTGGCCATTCGACGATCGTGGCTCTACTTACGATTGCGATCGCATTGACGGCTGGGAATATTCAGCAAAATATGCCGCAGTTTAAAGAAGTAGGTGGGTTGATTGGAACATCGGTTTCTGCTTTATTTCTGCTGTTCATTGCAGCGCTTAATATGGTTATTCTTTGGGATGTTTTTAAGACTTTTCAAAGCGTTAAAAAAGGTGGCTACTATAATGAAAATTCGTTGAATGAGCTGCTGGATCAACGTGGATTGCTCGGACGATTTTTTCGGCCATTGTTTAAGTTGATCGATCAAAGTTGGAAAATGTATCCGCTGGGTGTGTTGTTTGGGCTAGGTTTTGATACGGCCACTGAAGTGGGACTCCTCGGACTTTCTGCCAATCAAGCATCTGCTGGGTTGCCCATTTGGTCTATTCTTATCTTCCCCGCACTGTTCACGGCTGGGATGTGTTTGATCGATACAACTGACGGTATTTTGATGCTGGGCGCATATAGCTGGGCCTATGTGAAACCGATTCGTAAGCTTTACTACAACTTGACCATTACCTTAGTTTCAGTGCTGGTTGCGCTGCTGGTCGGCGGGATTGAGGCCCTTGGAATTATTGGGGGTAAATTAAGGTTGCAGGGCGGATTTTGGGACTTTATTGGTGAAGTGAGTGAGAATTTTGGTGCGGTTGGCTACTGTATTGTTGGAATTTTCTTGGTAAGCTGGGTGATCTCTACGATTGTTTATCGGCTTAAGAAGTACGACGAGATTGAAATTTAGAATCCTGCTTTAATTATTGGGCTGCACCGACTAGGTTAAATGCGGCTCAGTCGGCGGGTTTTGGGTGGTGAACATGGCTTGGCGGAGGGCTTGTACGTCATGTTCCTTAGGGGTTTTGCGTATTACGTAAAGGATTGGTTAGGGATAGTTCGCTTTTGGGTTGTAATAAGTACGGTTAACTCTTCTATGGCTCTTTTGACCGTTGATATTAGGATATAGAGCATAGAGCAAACGATCGAACTCGAAGGAGAATTTTTCATGCAAGATACGTATGATGCTGGAAAGCGCAGTTTGTTATCGTTGTTGGCCCATGCCTGCACGCTGTTTGGGGTGTCGGTGGTGACGATTTTAGGTCCGATTACGATTTTGTTTCTGTCGGATGATCCGGTAGTGAAGGCAAATGCGAAGGAGTCAATTAATTTCCACCTCAATATTTGGTTCTGGGCGGCAGTGATTGGTGGAATTTATGGGTTTTTGTCGTTTATTACGTTTGGATTGATGGGATTAATTTTATTCCCGTTGGTTGCGTTTGGGTTCTTGTGGCATTTTGGATGGTCTGTTGTTGCGATCGTGAAGACGTTGGCTAATCCTAATGAGCCGTTTCGGTATCCGTTTATTTTGCGGGTTTTGTAAGGATGCGATCGTTTTGGGGGGGGTTGTTTGGGGGATTTGGATTAGCGTTCCATGGCGGTGACAGATTTTGGGATGGCGGCGGTTAAGACTTCGTTTCCGGTTTCGGTGACTAAGATGTCGTCTTCAATACGGATGCCAATGCCGCGCCACCGATCGGGGACTTCGGGTTGACCTTCTAAGGGCTGAAAGTCCGATCGAATGTAAATCCCAGGTTCGGCGGTAATCACTTGGTTGGGTGCGAAGGTGTGCCAGGTGTCTCCCACTTTGCGTCCGCCGACGTCATGGACGTCCAAGCCTAGCCAGTGGCCTGTACCATGCATGAAGAAGGGTTTGTATTTCTCTTCTTTAATCACCTCTTCAATGTCGCCGGAAATCAACCCGAGGTTCATTAAGCCTTCAGTAAGGGTGCGAACAGATACGTCGTGAAATTCATTCCAGGGATTGCCCGGTTTGATTTTTTCGATCGCTGCAAGTTGTGCCTTTAAAACCAACTCGTAAAGAATTCTTTGCTCTTCAGTGAAGGTGTTTCCGACGGGATAAGTGCGGGTAATATCCGAGTTGTAATAGCCATAAGAACATCCGGCGTCAATGAGCAAGAGTTCGCCGTCTTGCATTTGTCTATTATTCTCTACATAATGCAGGATGCAGGCGTTTTTACCGGAGGCAACGATCGAGGGATAAGCAGGTCCAAGGCCACCTCGAAGCCGGAACAGATACTCCATTTCAGCTTGCAGTTCATATTCGTACAGCCCCGGTCTGCGTTTAGCTAATGCTAAATTATGAGCTTCGGCAGCAATCTCTACCGCCTTACGGATTAAGGTAAGTTCATATTCACTTTTGTGCAATCGCAGCGTGTTCATCACCGTCATTGGATCTTCGATGGATAGCGGTCCAGTCCCTTTACGATCGTATTGACGAATGGCTTGGCGATAGTGTTTCAGGACGGTTGCATTGAAGCCATTATCAATGCCGAAATGATAGTAAAGTTTGTCTGCTTTTTCGAGATATTTTGGGAGGTGTTCGTTGAGTTCTGCGATCGGATAGACGATATCTGCACCGTATTCTTCTTTAGCTGCTTCTGCGCCCACTCGGTAGCCTGTCCAGGTTTCTTTATCCCGGTCTTTGGGCTGGACAAAAAGAATGTATTTATGCTCCTCGTGGTGCGGCGCAAACACGGCCACAGCGTTGGTTTCATTGAATCCTGTGAGATAATAAAATGCGCTATCTTGGCGAAAATTGTATTCCACGTCGTTGTGCATGACCGCGTCTGGAGCCGCCCGAAAAATTGCAGTTCCACCCCCCATTTTGGACATGAGTGCCGATCGACGGTTTTGGAAATCAAAATGCAACATAAATAATGCTCCGACGTAGGATGCGTTACGCGAAGCAACGCATCATTGATTATCCAACAAAAACCCGATCGCCCCAAATAATTCGTCATCTCCACACCCGATCGGGTTTCAATGGGGATGGAATAGTCAGGGCGATCGGAATCATTCAGAATAGGCCGGAGGATTTGGGAATCCAACGTCGGATGTTGTTTTGGGGTTACGCATTGATCACTTGAATCACCATCGTGGCGGGTAAACTCGATCGGGTCACGTCGATCGCACCTGAGGCCCGACGCACGGAAACTCCACTCATTAATGATAAAAATTTGTCCACGTCACCCAACTCGCATTCGCCTTTCGCAGCCGACGTTTTGTACTGCATGGGCACCACAATTTTGGGGTTCAATACCTTTATCGCCACCGCCGCTTCTTCGGGGGTATAGGCTTTTGGTCCGCCGCCAACGGGCACGAAAACGACGTCTGGGCTACCCATGAGTATTTTTTGCTCTAAGCCGATCGGTGCCGCAGAACCGCCCAAATGCAACATCGTTACACCACCTTGAGTCCATCGCCAAGCGACATTAGTACCAAAACGTTTTCCGCCAACTCGATCGTGATCCGTCGCAATGCCTTGAAACTTCGTACCCTTGACGTCGTAGGCTCCCGCTTCATAGAGCAACTGTGGATTTCCAGGCACCACATCTACAGCCCCTTCATCCAAAAGCTGACTGCTGATCAGCACCAAATCTGTACTCACCTTCGGAGCCGGATACCCTGCCGTACAGCCGATCGACTTAAACGGATTGACCAAAACCCGCTGACCATTGCCGCTAATCAAAAAACTCATGTGCCCCAGCGATCGGACCGTCACCCCACCCGACTGCGCCCGAACTACTCCAGCGCTTGATCCGAGTGCCAGAGTCGCACCCATCCCTACATAGCCCAACAACTGCCGACGTTTCATCAAAACTTTCTCCTAACGGAACTGAACCAACATCACGACTGCACAACCCGCACGTAAATGCAGAATACAAGAAATATAAGGCATTCTGCACGTCACCGTTCTCAATCCTCATTCTCAATTCTTTAGACCGCTCGCCATCTGTAAAAAGTTCCGCAACAATTTTTTTCCTGATTCCGTCAGTACGCTCTCCGGGTGAAACTGCACGCCTTCCATATGTGGATACTGTTTGTGCCGTACGCCCATAATGAGGTCGCCCACCCAAGCGGTGATTTCTAGCACCTCCGGACAGGTCGATCGATCGATGATCAAACTGTGATACCGCGTCGCAATCATCGGATTTTCCACCTGCTCAAACACGCCCACGCCGCTATGATGCACGCCAGACACTTTCCCATGCATCAACTCAGGGGCCGACACCACATTGCCACCATAAACCTGTCCGATACTCTGATGCCCCAAACACACACCCAACAAAGGCACCGTCGGCCCTAGCTTCTCAATCACATCCAGCGAAATCCCCGCATCATCGGGCGTTCCCGGTCCAGGCGAAATCACGATCGCATCGGGCTTAAGCGCTTTAATCTCGTCAAGGGTAATTTCATCATTCCGAAACACTTGGATATCTTGCGCAATGGCAAACTCCATCCCAAGCTCCCCAAAATATTGCACCAAATTATAGGTAAAACTATCGTAATTATCGATCATCAAAATCATAGGGTTCACTCGAAAACCAACGCTTCCATCCTACCCCATCCCGCAATTTCAAAGGCGATCTTCACACTCTACGGAGTTCAACGCGATCGTTGAGATAGTCTTGGCGAGTTTTCCAGTCGGGAAGAATGGTCTCTAGAAGCTTATAAAACTGAGAGGAATGATTGGGAATCCGAATATGACAGAGTTCATGAATGATAACGTAATCAATGCAATTTTTAGGTGCGTTGATGAGTAAAGGATTGAGGAATATTCTACCTGTAGGGGTACAGCTTCCCCACCGCTTGTTCATTGTACGAAGATCAATTCCGCAATGATGATCGATGCCATAAGGAGAAACTAGCTTAGAGCAGTGTTCGTAACGTTCCTGGAAGATTTTCGCTGCACGATCGCGATACCAATTGTCGATCGTATGCTCCACCTGTTGTCGATTATTGGGCACAACTGTACTCACTTCCAATCTACCTTGCCAGAGGCGCACTTGTTCTAGGTCACTTTCAATGAGTTTAAGGCGGTATTGGCGACCTAGATATCGATAGCCTTCGCCAGATACACATTCAGGGACAGGGAGTGATGGAGCGTATTGGGTAAAGCGCTGTTGTTGTTTTGTAATCCAGGCAGAGCGATGGCTGACTTTGGCTTCGATCGCTTCTAATGTGGCATCTTCAGGTGCTTTGACGAGAATGCTGCTGTCGGGATGGACTTCGATCGCGAGGGTTTTGCGGTGGGAATATTCGAGGGCAAATCGAATGCTGCGATTGCCGTAGGTGACGGTGTGATGATCAGTTGACTTCATAGGTTTTGGCGATATTGATGATTTGGGTCATCACGGTGTCGAGATCGTCCCAAGGAATGGATACACGATGTGCTTTTTGAAGATCATGGATTAGGTCGTCGATCGCATTAAGCATCTGATTTTGGATATCTTGATTATGCTGCCAATCGCGCACTTTATTTTGGGTAATGATGTCTTCAATGCCAGTTGCCAGCGTAACTAATAATTCTGGATTATCAAGAGTTTCTTCCATGTTTTCTTGCAGGGCGCGATAGAACGCCTGAGCTTGTTGACGATTGCGAAGTGCGTGAGGAACTGATTGCGATCCACGGGTTCGGGCGGTGTCGAGATGACTTAGCATTTCTTTGAGGTAGTCTTGATCGCTGAGTCGTTTGGCTCGGTGGGCCTCTATTGCGGTTTGGATGAGTTGGCTGAGGCGGAGATAGAGGACGGGGTCTTCTTCCATTTTTTCGGTGGCGACTTTTTTGATGCGGGCGGCGATCGCATCGGCTTTGGCGGCAGTTCCTACAAACTGGTCTATTTCGGCATCGGAGCGTTCGATGTCGAAGATGTTGATGGGTTTGATGATGGTGGTAAATTCGGATGCGCCAATTTCACGGACCACCATGTTTTTGATTTGGTCTGCGTAGGAGGCGTTGATAGTTTCGTTGTAGCGGAGTTTGACGGCATCTCGAAGTTTGAGGAAATATTTTAGGTCTTTGGTGTAGCGCTGTTGGGTGGTTTCTGGGGTGGTTGATTGGAATGGGGCGTTGCTGAGGGCGAGTTTTAGGGTTTTGGCAAAGTTGCGGAGGCTTTCGTAGAAGTCATCGCGACGATCGGCCAGGTGGAGCCATTGTTGGAGGCTTTCGGTGTCTTGCAGATTAGTTACGCCTTTGAAGACATCCCAGATGGCAGCGTGATAGGTGGGGAGTTTGGCGATTTCGGCTTGGACATCAAGGAGTGCGCCGACGATATCATCTCGATCGAAGCCTTCGCGTTCTAGGGCGGCATAGATTTCGAGGGCGTCGTTCATTTCGCCGAAGATACCTCGGTAGTCGATGACGAGTCCGTAATCTTTGCCGTTGAAGATTCGGTTTACTCGGGCGATCGCTTGGAGAATGTTGTGTTCTTTGAGGCGTTTGTCGATGTAGAGGACGGCATTGCGGGGGACATCGAATCCGGTGAGGAGTTTGTCTACGACGATGAGGACATCGGGAGAGTCTTCGTCATCGGTTTTAAATTGTTCAATGATGTTTTCTTGATATTGATTGCCATAGCGAGCGGTCATATCTTTCCAGAAGCTTTGTACTTCTGAGAGGTTGGATTCATCGACGCTTTCGTTGTCTTCGCGGGTGTCGGGTGGGGAGATGATGACAGCGGAACGGATTTTGCCCCATTTATCCAGGAGTTTTTTGTAGGTGATGGCGGCGCGTTTGCTGGAGGTGGCGAATTGTCCTTTTAAGCCTGTGCCTTTGAAATGTTTAGCGAAATGTTCGCTGATATCGTAAGCAACTTCTTCCATTCTTGCTTCAGAGTCATAGAGGGGTTCGGCGCTTTTGAATTTACGTTTGAGGTCGGCTTTTTGTTCTGGGGTGAGATCGGCAGTGATGCGATCGAACCATTTATCGACGGCTTCGGTGTTTTTGAATTCGCTTTCTCGACCTTCGTAGAGAATTGGGACGACGGCTTGGTCGGCGACGGCGGTGGGCATGGTGTAGCTGTGGATGAAGCCGCCGAATTTTTGAGCGGTGCTTTTGTCTTTTTTGAGGAGTGGAGTTCCGGTGAAGCCGATGTAACAGGCGTTGGGGAAAACGTTTCGCATTTTGGCGTGGGTCTGTCCGTATTGGGAGCGGTGGGATTCATCGACGAGGACGAAGATGTCGGCGCTGGGGTTTTGGGCTTTTTCGCGGGCGACGGTTTCAAATTTGTCGATGATGGTGGTGATGATTTCGGCTTTAGAGTCGTTGACGAGTTGGAGGAGATGCTTGCCGCTTTGGGCTTGGATGACGGCTGCGCCGCAGTTTTTGAAGGTGTTTTTGAGTTGGTCGTCGAGTTCGATGCGATCGTTGACGAGGATGATTTTGGGATTGAGTATGGTTTTTTCGAGGGCTAGGGCTTTGGCGAGCATGACCATGGTGAGGGATTTTCCGCTTCCGGTGGTGTGCCAGATGACGCCGCCTGAACGGGACGAATCGCCTCGGATGGTTTTGACGTGTTGGAGGGTGGCTTGGACGGCGAAGTATTGTTGGTAGCGGGCGATTTTCTTTATGCTTTTTGTACCTGCGTCAAAGATGATGTAGCCGAAGATGAGGTCAAGGAGCCGATCGGGTTGCAGTAGGCTGTAGAGGGTGCGGTCTTGTTGGGAGACTCTGCGTTCTCCGGATGCCCAGAGGGTTTTGATTGTGTTTTGTTGTTCGGGTGAGCGTGCGGAGAGGAGTTTTTCGGTGTGGGCATGGGTAGGCGGGATGTTGATGAGGGTGTGGAGTTCGGTTTCAAAGGTGGCGTTGGATTCTTCTTTCCAGACGGCCCAGAATTCTTTGTCGGTGGCGGTCGTTGCATATTTTGCGGCGTTTTGGGAGAGGCTAATTAGGATTTGGGTGAGGCAGAAGAAGTGGGGAATTTCGTCGGGGCGATGGTTTCGGAGGTGTTGGCTGATGGCTTGATCGATCGCGTCTTTGAGGTCGGGGCGTTTGCATTCGATTGCGACGAGTGGAATGCCGTTTACAAAGAGAACGATGTCGGGGCGACGGGTTTGGGTGCTGTTGAGGCGTTCGATTTCAAATTCGTCGGTGATGTGATAGACGTTGTTGTTGGGATTTTGCCAGTCGATGTAGTTGAGTTGATGGCTTTTTTTATCGCCGTCGATGGTTTGTTCGAGACTTTTGCCGAGGGTGAGGAGATTGTAGAGAGTTTCGCTGGTGGTGTAGAGGGCGTCGTAGGGATGTTGGGCGATCGCTTGGACGGCTTTTTGGATGTTGGTGTCGCTGAAGAGAGTTATTTTGCCGCGAGTTTCGATCGAGTTAAGTTTATGAAGTTGGTCAGTGAGGATGGTTTCGAGGACAATTTTGCTGCGTTTATTTTGGCGATGATTGAGGGCTTCTGCGGGGGTGAGGTAGGTGTAGCCGATGGACTGGAGGAGGGCTAGTGCGGGAATTTGGGAGGAGATTGTTTCGAGCCAGTCGTTGGGGGAAGGGGAGTTCATGAGGGATCAGGATTTGGAGGATTTTAGGATGAACAGGATTTTGGGCTTGCTTTGGAGCTTATCTTATATTATTCTCTCATTTCTATATAATCCTGAAAATCCTCTAATCCTCAAAATCCTGATATTGAGTTAGGGGATGAGTGTGAACGATCGAAGATTTATAGAATTTGAGTGACTGACTGACTTTCAAGATAAATTGTGTCGTAACTCAGATCGAGTTCGTTATCCCATTCGATTGATCCTGCGACGACTCGAACGGTTGCAAAAAGCTTGGGGTCTTTGAGATTAGTGAAGATACCTCGATCGAGGTAAGGTGTCACATCAAAAGTCCGCTCTTCGCCATTTTTAAAAGTGAGGTAAAGACAATAATTATCAACCGATCGAACCTGTGTTACGTAAGGATTTATCATCAACAATGTAGGCATCAGCAATTCCTCCAAAAACCGATCGTCATCTCTTTCTCATTATAATATCTTCAATTGCTATTTTCCCTACCACCCACCCATTAATCCTGTCCATCCTGAAAATCCTGATTTGCCTTTTGTTTTCTGGAGTTGAACACTTTTTTAAATTCCAAGCTCTTCGCTCCAAAGTTAATGAGAAGTCCGATCGGAAAGTCATAGGCGACGACGTAGTTTTTAGCTTGGGCGAGGTGAGCGTCTTCCATTCTGATGACGGCTTTGAGTTCGACGATGACGCAATCTTCGACGATAAAGTCAGCGCGACGGTTTCCGACATGGATTCCTTCGTAATAAATATTTTGCGAGACTTCTCTACCAAATTTTAGTTTTGCCCGATCGAGTTCTATGGCGAGACATCGTTGATAGATGACTTCTTGGAAGCCGTTTCCCAGTGTATTATGCACTTTCATGGCGCAGCCGTTGATTTTGTAAGTGATGTCGTCTAATTCCATGGGTTACGCTACGACTTTTCCTTATTTTGATATTTCTAGTGTTCCCACAATCCCCAGTAACGCGAATCAGGATTTGGAGGATTTTCAGGATTAGGATATCAGTGGGTGTCAAAAGTCCCAACAATCGCAGCCATCACCGCATCCCACAAACAACCTAATCCTGAAAATCCTCTAATCCTCTAAATCCTGATTCGCCCGGTGAGTAGCTGTTGCATCAACCCTAGTTTCTGTTGTTTGTAAGCAGCCAGTTGTTTTTCTAGCGTTGATATTTCGTCATCGGCAGCAGAGAGTACAGCAGCAATTTTTTCCTGTTCTGGGAGTGGTGGAAATTTTAAAACAATATTTTCAATATCTAAGCTACTAATATTAGGTTGCGCTCCACCAGTAGCATCGATCATAATAAGATGCTGAAACTTATTCGATCGAACTATCTGAAAAACAAAATTCATGCTTACTTTTGTTTTGTCTAAAGCGGTAAATCGACCAACTCGCTGATTCAAGTATGATTTATGATGTTCTTGGTACTTTCCTACTTTTCCAGTAGTTGCACCTGACATTGCTATCAATATGTCACCATGATTTATTTCATATTGAGTTAGCTTAGGATCGAATTGATGAAACAGTGTGCTAGTCAAATCAACATCACAAGACTGTATGTTTGATATTCTTATTACATGAATTCCTGAATCAGAAAAATTCTCACTTTTGAATGCAAATCCACCTTGCACTTTCACAAATGAACCTATTCGAGAAATTTTCCACTCGCTATCCTCAAATTCCTTAAAACGTTTCTTACCAGTCAATAACTGCTGCATTAGTCCCTGCTTGCGCGATCGAACCCTCCCAATCAATTTCTCCAGCAAATCGACCGACTCATCCCAAACCCCAAGCACCTCCGCAATCTTACACTGTTCTAAAAGCGGCGGTAAATTGAAATCCCATTCAAACCATTCATCAACTTTGAAAATCATTTTCTCAACATGAACGCCAACACTTGAATGAAAACAAGTTTGTTGAAAATAAGCTGTATGTGTGAAATGATTAAAAAAATCTAGGTTTAATTCAGGTCGTGAGTTTAGAATACTATACTCACTCGAAACAATAGATCCACTTAATTCTACAGGGACAATTCCACAGGCACCATGAACAATTTGTCGTTTAGAAATAAGTAAATCACCTTCTCGTATCAAAAACTGTCTTGGTGTTTTCACTTCGACACCTTTGAGCATAGATCTTACAACAACTCCGCCTCGACTACGTTTAACCGTAACTAATTGATAGTATTCTTTATCTTCAAGTTGTATGGGACGCTGAACTTCATATAGAAAATCTCCGTAAGTTACTTTAGACCATCCTTTGGGAGTAGGGCTATTTACTGGGATACCTGGATTTACACTTTTTGGATATGCACTAACTAAATTCATAGTTATAAATTTTTAAACTCCTCAAGATAGCCAACCATCCGAAACTTAACCTTAGATAACTCCTCCTCCAAACCATCGATCTCCGCCTGCACCGCCGCAATATCGATCTCCTCTTC
This sequence comes from Synechococcales cyanobacterium, assembly GCA_043787035.1. Taxonomy (GTDB): domain Bacteria; phylum Cyanobacteriota; class Cyanobacteriia; order Leptolyngbyales; family Leptolyngbyaceae; genus JAAFJU01. The sequence goes on along the minus strand of JAYVVL010000157.1, from coordinate 427 downwards.
CTCCTCAAAAGTATCCACATACCTGGGAATATTCAGATTGAAATCATTCTCCTGAATCTCATCAAACCCCGCCAAATAAGAATACTTCGGTACCGTTTCTCGCTGCGTGTATGCCGCGACAATCTTGGCGATATCTGCCGCCCTGAGATTGTTCTGGGTTTTCACATCCGCATAATCCCGACTGCCATCAATAAATAGCACCTTATTATCTGGTTTATTCCGCTTAAATACCAACACCGCCGCCGGAATGCCAGTCCCGAAAAAGAGATTACTCGGTAAACCAATCACCGCATCTAACAGATTTTCGGCGATTAATTGTTGGCGAATCGGCGTTGCTGAATCAGGGTATGGATATGTAAGGCTGGATATTTAAAAGATTGACTCAGCCTGAATGTTCAGTTTTATAAATCTAAGTGTTCATCCCTTA
>JAYVVL010000156.1:0-4985 GCA_043787035.1 Synechococcales cyanobacterium | reverse complement strand
GGTAGTCCATTTCCTCAAAGAGCTTGGTCCCAAATTCATCAATAATCAACGACAAATCGTGGCCTAAGTTCAGCGGCAAATATCCGCCAAAGGTCTTTGCACCCCATCGCATCAGGCACAGATCTAAGGTGATTAATGGGTACAAGTTAGGCCGCTGCACCTTGATGGCGACTTCTTCCCCGTTGTGCAAGCGTGCCCGATACACCTGACCAAGACTGGCCGCTGCGATCGGCTGAGGTGATATTTCGCGAAACATGCTGGGAATTTCGCGCCCCAATTCTTCCCGGACAATAGCCATAGCCTGATCTGTTGGGAAGGGCGGCAGTTGGTCTTGGAGCTTGATGAGTTCTTCTAAGAAATCTTGCCGAATCAAGTCAGGCCGTGTCGAAAGTGCTTGACCCACTTTGATATACGTTGGTCCGAGATCGGTCAAAATCCGACGTATTTGTGCGGCCCGTTCCTGTTGTGTGCCCTCGCTTTTTCCCATAGATATATCCATCTGCCAGCCCAGGAAAAAGCTAGTAAAGTAAAACAGAATTTTTAGGGTTCGCCAGACTAAGAGCCAGGGACGGAACCGATATAACTTTGCGATCGCCTCCGCATCATAGCGACGCAATTCTCCCCAAGCTTTTTCGTTAGAACGCGACTGACTCACGATCGTCCTCAATGCAGTGTTTTGCAGTACTTTGAAATCTGTATCTTTATCAACATTCTAGTCCATGCGCTTACGCAGGTGGAAAGTTTTCCGAGTGCGCACAACCCCCATGGTCTGAGTGAATCTCTGTCAATGTTGCGATCGTGTCACTCGGACCATGGGTAAAAGTGCTATAACGGATACGGCCATTCACTAAGATTAACGAGGGTATTTTTGTGGCAGTCGAGACCATTGAGAAACGTTCAACATCGCGCAAGTTGGCACCTCAGTATCGCGTGTTGCTCCATGATGATCCGTACAACAGCATGGAGTATGTGGTTCAAGTTTTGATGCAAACTTTGCCTAGCCTGAGTCAGCCTCAAGCAGTCAACGTCATGATGGAAGCTCATACCAATGGGATGGGAACGGTGACGGTTTGCCCGATGGAGCCTGCCGAACACTACAGCGAAATTCTGAAGAGCAATGGATTGGATAGTTCGATCGAGGCGGTCGATTAAGTTGATATCATTCATCAGGTTAAGTCTGAAGTTGGCATGATGAATCGCATTTGGGCTAGAGTTCGACGACTCCCGGCGGGGCTGCGGGTAATCGTATTTTTAGCAATCCTGGTGCTATGTTGGGCACCGATCGCAGTTCCAATTGCTGCGCTGGTCCCCGATTCCAATCTTCAATCATTGCTGTCAATGCCTGCTTTGTATCTGGAGTTTTTTATTCTGCTCCAGATCTGGAACCCTAAGGTTCATCATGAATCTCAGCCACTTCGTCGCTATGGATTTCGATCGCCGAGCTTAAATCTTCTAAATTTGCTCTCTGGCCTATTCATGGGTTGGGGAGCTGTTTTATTGCTGTTTGTTTTTCTAGGAGAGATGAATTGGGCTCAGTGGTTTGTGCCCGGTCCGCAGTTTCCAAAAGTAGTTGCAGAGGCGTTGCTGATTTCGTTAGCGTTTGGGTTTGCGGAGGAGTTGCTATTTCGGGGATGGTTGCTCGACGAGCTGTCGCGGGATTATTCCAAGGCCACTTCGGCGGTTGTCTGTAGTCTTGTGTTTGCGCTGGCGCATTTTCTAAAACCCTGGGATGCTGTTGTAGCGTCTTGGCTAACCTTCCCCGCGTTAATGATTTTAGGCTTAACGCTCGTGTGGGGAAAAGGAGCGACTGGTGGACGAATCGGATGGTCGATCGGGTACCACGCAGGACTAGTCGGCGGCTACTATATTCTAAACGTGGGGAGTTTGGTGAAGCCGATCGCGTCGGTTCCGACTTGGCTCACGGGCATGAATGGCAATCCGTTAGCGAGTCTTCCGGGCGTGGTGATTTTGGGTGCGATCGCGCTAGGTGTGCGATGGCTAAGACGCTAATTTGGCCCAATAAATTGTTATGGCTACTGAGTTGAAGGTTTAGAAGTCGCCCTGTGTAAGTGCCTAAATTTCAGCAGATGCAAGTAAGGTGTTGAGAAAATAACGTTAATGGGGTCTTGGAAACGATCGAAGCGTTACCGATCGAGGACCAAATAGTACTACTTGAAGTGATGCAAAATCGACTCGTTGATTCTCGCCAAACAGAAATTGCTCAACATTCTTAAGGCGAAAATGGCCTACCAGGAAGGTAGCGTCTTTCGTAGCACGGTCGATGAAGCGATCGTCCTTTCCTAACTCCAATTGTAGTAAATGCGATCGCCTTTCCCCGATCGTTCATCCCAATCTCGCCTAGTTTGTCCGGATTTTTATCGTTTATAATAAGTCCATTCTCTAATCGTGATTAGAATGAGCGTTGATGAACTTCTTCTAAAAGTGGATGAACTCGATACTGCCGAGCTTGATCGGTTAGCCGATCGCGTATATTGGCTGCGTGCTCGAAAGAAAGCACCCGTTTTAGAACCACAGGAAACAGAACTTTTGATGCAAATCAATCGAGCACTGCCTCCCGAGTCCCATCATCGCTATCAAACCCTGGCGCAAAAACGGGATGGAGAAACCTTGACTGAAGAAGAACATCAAGAACTTATCCAACTCAGCGATCGAATGGAACTCTTGGGTGCCCAACGGATTCAAGCGTTGGCACAACTTGCAGACCTTCGACAAATCTCATTACTCCAAGTGATGGAGGATCTTGGTGTTCAAGGCGCGGGATTTGCGTAGATCCCTCACAATCGACACAATGGATTGAACGATGTCCCGAGAATACATCTCTATTTTATTGAGAAAACAAGTCTTCGATCGTTGCCAAGGCATTTGTGAATACTGTTGTTCTCAAGCCAAATTTTCACCTAACAACTTTGAGATTGAGCATATTATTCCAGTCAGCCGTAATGGTCAAACCACATTAGAAAACCTCGCCTTAGCTTGTCCAAGCTGTAATAGTTACAAATCTAATAAAATCGACTCAATCGATCTAATCTCCAATCAAACGGTTCCAGTCTTTCATCCCCGTCAGATGCAGTGGGCGGATCACTTTACTTGGAGTGACGACACAATAACCATGTTAGGAACAACCGCAATTGGACGAGCAACGGTTCTTCTCTTACAGACCAATCGAGAAGGCGTTGTGAACTTACGACAAGTATTAAGCGATCGAGGGTTCCATCCACCAGACGTATAAAATCCGATTGCCGTGAGAAGCAACGATCGCGGCATTGTCGCTTTGAGCCTGGACGATCGTATTGCTCCTGTTGACGGTCGGGTTCTTCAATCTATGACGATCGATCGTGTCTATGATGAAATTGATATATTGGAAAACATTGTCAATCAGCGGTTCGATCGGCTTGAAGGTGGAATTCAAGAATTGAATCGAAAGTTTGACATTGTGATGCAACACATTACCGGACAAGGTGAAACGACTTATGAATAATAAGATCGATCGCACCTTGGTTTAGTCTTGAGAACCGATCGCGATCGTAAATCTTTGCACGAGTAGGAGCGATCGAAACTATTGAAGTTCTCTGATTCGAGCACGAACGACGAGATATTTTTTAGTGCTACCTGATTTCTGATAAAGATCAGCGGCTTGTTGATAATCAACGACTGCTTTATTATTCTCATTTAATGCTTTGTAGGAAACGGCTCGATTATAATATGCATTTGAATTGTCGGAATTAATTTCGATCGCTCTACTGTAGTCCTCGATCGCACATTTATCATCACTTAAGAAGCTGTGGACAATCCCTCGGTTGACGTATGCGTCTGCATAGTCTGGCTTGAGTTCGATTGCATTAGTATAATTTTCGATCGCACGGATCGCATATTCTTTAGCATCTACTTGGACCCAGAGAAGCCCTAGATTATTGTATGCAACTGCAAAATCGGGTTTAAGTCTAATCGCTTCCATATAATCTTTGCCCGCGCCCAAGTAATCGCACAAGGAAACACGAGAAACTCCTCTAAAATTGTATGCTTCTGCGTAGTTAGACTTGAGTCTAATCGCCTCAGTGTACTTTTTAACCGCGCCTTTGTAATCGCATAAATCATGGCAAGCAAACCCTTGGATACAGTATATCTTTGCGTAATCATCGATCGCACCTTGAGGATCGCCAAAACTATGGCGAGCAACTCCTCGCTGATGGTATGCATTTGTATAGTCAGACTTAATTTCAATTGCTTTTGTATAATCCACTATTGCACCTTGAGAATCTCCGAGATTATACTTCTCCAGACCTTGTGTGAAGTAATCGTCAGCACTTAACTTAAAACTAGAATTTTGTTCATTTTGTTCAGCCTCCTCTTTAAATGTCTCCAATGAACTCACTGAAAGGAATGGAGAAACAACTGCAACATCCTTTAATAGATGCACTATGTCTTCATTTCGCAAACCCAACGCCTGCTGAAAATAACCTAAATCTTCTGGTAATTGTTGTTCTCTGGGAAGTTCTAAAAACTCCTTAACAGCTAAAGAAAACTGTTGAAGCTTCTCCTCAAATTCGCAATAGGGTTTCAGAACCTCATCCAAAATCCCTGACGTTTCAACATCGGTTAATTGCCCACGAAATTTTTGGATTAATCCACGTTTCAAAATGGGTGATATAAATCCATTTCGGTCCTTTGCTAATTTCTCTACTTCCTTCCGGTATGCCAACTTTGGATCACCGATCGGAGCCTTCGCAAATCTAATCTTGTATCCCTCTTCAACCGCATAAATCTTCGGCTGCATCGCTGGAGCCACCTCCCGCACCTTGCCCTGAGCAAACTCATGCAACTCATCGATCGAAATCCACCCATTCTCATCTCGATCGGCAATCCCCGTCCTCAATCCCTCCACCACGTATTGCGTATACACCGACAACGCCGCTTCCTTCTGCTCAAACGAATACTCCGTCGCACTCGAAGAAGTCAGCACCGCC
>JAYVVL010000155.1:0-13597 GCA_043787035.1 Synechococcales cyanobacterium | reverse complement strand
ACTACCGCCCCAAACAAACCGCTAACGCCTAAGTGCGTTATTGCACCCTGACTAATTTGGTTGACCATTACCGCGCCCGTTCCCATAAAAATGAGCGTAAAGGTTCCAATGAATTCAGCTAGTACTTCCGGCACGTCATTTTTCACTTAGTACCCTGGGTTAAAACAAGTATTAATTAATATTGATACAAGTCAATATTGACCTACATAGATATAGTCGCAAACGAGGGTGATTGTGTCAAGATAAAGATCATGAAAACTCTTATCAGACCCATGATTAGTTCGATCGAATGTTGTCCCTCCATTCTCGCAGGCCAATTGACCCCGGATGAGGCGTTTCGGTTAGCTGTTGTTTTTCGGGTTTTGGGCGAACCTGCACGGTTACAATTATTGAGTTTGATCGCCGCGCAGCCGAATGGGGAGGTGTGTGCTTGTGAACTAGTGAAGACGCTGGGACTGTCGCAGCCGACAGTTTCACATCATTTGAAGGTGATGTATGAGGCGGGACTAGTGGAGAAAGAGCGCCGAGGGACGTGGATTTATTATCGAATCGTGCCCGATCGGTTGGCGAGTTTACGGGCTGTTTTGGCGTAGCAATCTAGCCGCTAATCACGTTAGCCAGTTTCTTTGCTGGGCAGCTAAAACGGCTTGGGTTCGATCGCTAACCTGTAATTTATGCAAAATAGCATGAACATGCACCCGAACCGTTCCAGTACAAATATATAAAATAATCGCAATCTCCGAATTAGTTTTGCTCTGAGCAACCAAGGCTAGGACATCCTGTTCGCGAGGAGTCAGGGGGTTTTCGGAGTCTGAAAACTTGGGCTGAACCTCAGCAACCATTTGTCTGAGGGTTTGGGTTGCTGAGGGGTCCCACCAAGATGCTCCGGCCACCACCGATCGGACTGCTAACACTAAGCTTTCCGCCGCAATCCCTTTGACACAGTAGCCTTGGACGCCCATTTTGATAAGGCGATTGACTAAGGCTGAGTCGTCCCAAGATGTCAAAATCAAAATAGGCAAAGTCGGCTGGTAAGATTTGAGCTGGCGGCAGGTTTCGATACCGCCGATACCCGGAAGTCCGAGGTCAAGAATGACGAGATCAAAGAGGGATTGTTGGGCGATCGTTAGTGCAGTTTCGCCATCTTCAGCTTCAACGACTTCCTCGATGCTTGGTTCTTTCTGCAACCGTACGCGCAGTCCTAGACGAAATAGTTCGTCATCTTCGACCAAAAGGAGACGGAGTGGATCACTAGGCATAAGAATTAGTGGACATAACCATCACGGGACATATCGCCCTCACGGGCTAGGATTGAGAAATGGGTAACTGAAACGCGAAAACGGATCCTTTTTGAAAAAGAGACTCTGCCCAAATTGTACCGCGATGTGCGGTGATAATCTGTCGAGCAAGATAAAGGCCAAGTCCAGATCCTTTCGCCTGACGATCGCTTTCGCCTTGATAAAACCGCTGAAAGAGGTGTTCGAGTTCGCTTGCTTGTAAGCCTGCACCTTGGTCCTTGACGTGGACAGAATGCTGAAATCCTGAAGACTCCAGAATCACCTCAATGCGATCGCCTCGACTTGAATGATTAATAGCATTAACGAGTAAATTCATCAAAACCCGCTGAAGCTGTAGTGCATCCGCTTCTAGCTTCAGCGATCGTCGAAATTCAGATTGTCCATGGCAAATTGAAATCTGAACTTGGCGGTGGTAAGCAAGAGCCGCAACTTGATTCGCTGTCTCCTCGACGAGGGTCGTCAGGTCTATGGGTTCAAGATTAAGGACTAGGCCAACCGAATCGTTCTGATAAACGTCTAATAACGTTCCGAGCAGTTGTAAACTCGTATGATGACTCCGTTCCATAGTAGATAGAACTTGCGATTGGAGGGCAGAAATCGGCCCAAACTGTTCTTGAAGAAACGCCTCTAGTGTTGCGATCGCCCCTAGTAACGGTGTTTTGAGATCATGAGTAAGCGTTGAAGCAAAATCTTCTCTCATGGTTTCGAGCTGTGATTTTGTGGTGAGCTGTGATTGTTGATGAGCGATCGCTCTAGCATAGTTAGTATTGCGCAAACTCAAAATAGCGGTAAACACTAGAGAAATATCGGCTACAAAACGATTTACAACAGCGGGTAATGTTGTAAACGCACCATCGGGAAACCACAGATTGAGAAGCATTAAGAATACAATGATTCCCGTAATAATCACCACAAACCTTTTCGGGAGACGTCGATTAGCAAGTAACAACGGAAACAGATACAAAAAACCTAGAATATATTCAGGTGGCGTAAGGAAATCCAGAGCCATAATGAGAATAAGGACAACACAAACGGAGAAAAGATCTCGTTTTTTCCAGGTTCGATCGGAGATTTCTGTAGAGTACGTCATCGAATTTGTCATTGCAGAGTATCCAAATTTCTAGCCTACTAAAGTACTATTCTAAATAATTTTAGGGTAATTGAGACATTCTCAGCGTTTAGATTTTGACTAAACACTAGGATTAGAAAATCTTGTAAATCCTCTCATAGCAGGAGTTGTGACGACCGACTTAGAATCTATACCTATCTATATCTTGGCAAGGCAGCCTGAATCTTGGGATGATTCGTCTATCTCAAATTCTAGTCTTCACTTTACATTGAGTTAGGAAAGCTGATTTATGGTTCAGGGCTGGTTTCAGATTGCATTAACGCTGTTGATTGTGATCCTCATAACACCTCTATTAGGTAAGTACATTGCTCATGTCTTCCTTAAGGAAAGAACATTCTTAGATCCAATATTGAGTAAGCTCGATCAATTGATTTATAAGACGATCGGCCTTCGGAACCGACCGGACATGACGGGTTGGCAGTACATCCAAGCCATTCTAATCAGCAATCTCATAATGGGGATTTTTGTACTCCTATTTCTATTGCTACAACCGATACTTCCACTCAATCCCACAGGAGTTGGACCAGTAAGCTGGGACGTAGCGCTCCATACTACAGTGTCATTTTTGACCAATACTGATCAACAGCATTATTCAGGTGAAACGGCCCTGAGCTACGGATCTCAGGTCTTTGCATTAGGATTTTTGCTGTTCACGTCAGCCGCAACAGGACTAGCCGTCGGCATTGCATTCATTCGAGGACTAACGGGCCGATCGCTCGGAAATTTTTACGAGGATACAGTCCTGTCTACAACTCGAATTTTGCTTCCCCTCTCTATAGTCGGAGCGGTGGTTCTAATTGCCACAGGCGTACCAGAGACGATTGCAGGAGCTGTACAGGTGACGACTCTAGATGGGGCAGCCCAAACTATTGCCCGTGGACCCGTGGCGCATTTGGAAATGATCAAGCAAATCGGTGAAAACGGTGGCGGATTTTTTGGAGCAAATTCTGCGCATCCCTTTGAAAATCCCGATGGATTGAGCAATTTTATTGAAACTGTCGCAATGGTTGCGATTCCGTCTTCGTTAATTTATACCTACGGGATTTTTACGAACAATCTAAAGCAAGCTTGGCTAGTGTATGGCATTGTTCTTGCGTTCTTTATCCCATTGCTGATTGTGACGGCGATCGGTGAGTTTCAAGGGAATACTCAGGTCAATGCTCTCCTCGGCACAGTCGCCCCAAACCTGGAAGGAAAGGAAGTCCGGTTTGGTTGGGCGCAGAGCGCACTGTGGGCCATTGTAACCACCGCAACTATGTGTGGTGCAGTGAATGGTATGCATGATTCACTGATGCCACCCGGTGGCTTTTCAACGTTACTGAATATGTTCTTGCAAATCGTCTGGGGCGGCCAGGGAACGGGAACCGCTTATCTGTTTGTCTACCTAATTTTGGCCGTGTTTTTAACAGGGCTTATGGTGGGCCGAACGCCAGAGTTTTTGGGACGTAAAATCGAGAAACCCGAGATTATATTTGCGAGTGTGATTCTGTTGATTCATCCGATCGCAATTCTGATTCCTTCTGCAATCACGCTGGCATTTCCAGAAGCATTGGCTGGAATTAGTAATCCCGGCTTTCACGGACTTTCCCAGGTCATCTACGAGTACACATCTGCATCGGCTAATAACGGCTCGGGCTTTGCTGGACTTGGGACAGGCACCGTCTGGTGGAATCTTAGCGCATCAGTCTCAATGATCGTCGGTCGATATATCCCGATCGTAGCGCTCCTGTTGCTTGCAGAAGGCATGGCACGAAAGCAACCTGTACCAATGACAGATGGCACGCTGAGAACGGACACCGGACTGTTTACGAGTATTACAGGCGTTGTTATTTTGATCCTCGGCGTATTGACGTTCTTGCCTGTTTTGGCCTTAGGACCGATCGCAGAGGCGTTCCAAATCGGTGGGTAGTCGTCAGATCGGTCCCACTAGCTCCCTTGAAAAAGGGGGAACATAAGTAGATTTCTTTCATTGTCCCTAATAATATTCAACCCATAACTGCTATGGAAACGTCAGATAACCCCATCCGATCGTCGCGCCAATCGAAATCTAAAGCTAAGACTAAGGGGCTATACAAGCGTGCCGTTAAAGAAGCCTTTCTGAAGCTTGATCCCAGAATTCAGCTCCGAAATCCAGTAATGTTCTTGGTGTGGATTGGAACGATCGTTACGGCACTGCTCACGATTAATCCCAATCTTTTTGGACCCTCACCGGATAAGAACCCTGTGGTTTTTAATGGCTTAATTACCATTATTTTACTGTTCACGCTTCTATTCGCAAACTTTGCTGAAGCTGTTGCAGAAGGACGGGGTAAAGCACAGGCTGAATCCCTACGAGCGACAAAATCAGATTCGCTCGCTCGCAGGCTATCCCCAGATGGAGCCATTCAAGAAGTTAGTTCGACCCAGTTAAGAAAAGGCGATCTCATTAAGGTGATTGCTGGAGATGTCATTCCAGCGGATGGTGAAGTCACGCAAGGGATGGCGTCAGTTGATGAATCAGCGATTACTGGAGAGTCGGCCCCTGTACTAAAGCAGCCTGGAACAGACATCGCAAGTTCGGTTACGGGGGGGACGCGGATTTTGTCCGACGAACTCGTGATTCGGGTGACATCTGATCCGGGGAAAGGGTTTATCGATCGCATGATTGCGCTGGTCGAAGGTGCAGAGCGGAGTAAAACGCCGAATGAAATTGCCCTTACCGTGTTGCTTGCAGTACTCACTCAAGTGTTTCTCATCGTCATCGCAACGATGTCTCCGATCGCTAATTATGTGAATGCACCCGTTAGCATTGCTGTCCTTATTTCGTTGCTAGTCGCATTGATTCCGACTACAATCGGCGGGCTGCTGAGTGCGATCGGCATTGCTGGAATGGACCGCGTGGCTCAATTTAACGTTATTGCAACTTCAGGGCGAGCGGTGGAAGCCTGCGGGGATATCAATACCTTGGTGCTCGACAAAACAGGAACCATTACCCTAGGCAATCGGTTAGCAGAAGAGTTTATTCCGGTGAACGGCTACTCGGTTCAGGACATTGCGCAAATTGCACTCAACGCCAGCGTCTTCGATGAAACACCTGAAGGCAAATCTATTGTCACCTTGGCCGAAAAGCTTGGGGCTACGGTGAAGTTCGACAAGTCCGCCTCCGAAGGCATTGAATTTTCGGCCCGAACTCGCATGAGCGGAACTGACCTGCCGGATGGGACGAACGCTCGTAAAGGGGCGGTGGATGCGGTGAAAGGTTTTGTCCGATCGAAAGGCGGAACGATTCCTGACCAACTCAACACAGAGTATGAGAAAGTCTCGCGTCTTGGCGGAACACCGCTTGCCGTTTGTCAAAACAATGATGTCTATGGCATCATCTATCTCAAAGATATTATTAAGCCAGGAATCAAAGAACGCTTTGGACAACTGCGACGTATGGGCATTCGGACCATCATGCTTACAGGTGACAACCGGATCACAGCATCGGTGATTGCTGCCGAAGCGGGGGTAGACGACTTTATCGCCGAAGCCACACCCGAAGACAAAATCGAAGTCATTCGATCGGAACAAGCGAAAGGCAAGCTCGTGGCGATGACAGGCGATGGAACGAATGACGCCCCAGCCCTTGCTCAAGCTAACGTCGGCGTGGCTATGAATTCAGGAACCCAAGCAGCAAAAGAAGCGGCCAATATGGTGGACTTGGATTCTGATCCGACGAAGCTCATCGACATCGTAACGATCGGCAAACAGTTGCTGATTACACGCGGTGCCCTAACGACCTTCTCGATCGCCAACGACATTGCTAAATACTTCGCGATTATTCCGGCTATTTTTGCTGGAGCGGGGATTGGGAAACTCAATGTTATGGGGCTAGCCAGCACTCAGTCTGCGGTTCTTTCAGCGTTGATTTACAATGCACTGATCATTCCAGCTTTGATTCCTCTCGCGCTGAAGGGTGTGAAGTTTCGACCGCTCACGGCAGATCAACTGCTAGCGCGAAATATCTTGATCTATGGCTTAGGCGGCGTCATTGCACCGTTTATTGCGATTAAGGTGCTTGATATCATGGTGGTTGCAGTGGGTTTAGCGTAAGAATTTAGGTGTTGTGACATTAGAAAACCAATTCATTTAGGAGACCTATGATGCAAGATATATTGACCCGATTTTGGCAGAAACGTGTTCCGAAGATTTTATTACTTGCGTTGCTCAGCTCGGTCGTAATTGCTCCGACCGTTCAGGCCGCAACAGGCATCTCGCTCGATCGAGGCCAGACGCTTGCACTTGTCTTACTCGGAATTACAACCATTTCGTTGAGCGTTTATTTATTCATTGTCATCTTTCAACCGGAGCGTTTCTAATATGAATCTGACACAAGATTTTTTCAAGTCATTACGGCTAGTCTTCGCGTTGTGGATTCTCACCGCAGTTGTCTATCCGGTGATTATGCTAGTGATTGGCCAAGTCGTGTTTCCCTATCAAGCCAATGGAAGCCTTCTAAGCAATAGCGCAGGCAAAACCGTTGGATCTGCCCTAATCGGCCAGCCTTTTAAAAGCGATCGTTACTTCGAGAGTCGTCCGAGCAGCATTGACTATGCCACCCAGCCTGCTGTAGCCACGACCGGAGCCTCCGGGGGCAGCAATCTTGCGCCGAGTAATCCGGCCTTGCTCGATCGGATTAAGCCCGAAGCTCAACGTCTCCAACAAGCCCAAATCAAACCCACCGCAGATCTGTTGTATGCGTCTGGATCGGGACTAGATCCGCACATCAGTCTAGAAGCGGCTCAAGCTCAAGTTCAGCGCGTGGCTCAAGTTCGCAAATTAACCGAAGACCAGGTTCAGAAATTGGTGGCCAAGGCTATTGATGGGCGGGCGATCGGAATCTTGGGTGAACCAGGTGTTAATGTATTGAAATTGAACCTGTCTTTAGATAAAGGTTAGATCTCCTATGTTTGACCCAAACCACATCCCGCCTGCCGATTCTTTCAGTACGCAGTCTTCTCCCAGACGAGGAAAACATAAGATTTTCATCGGCATGTCTCCCGGTGTGGGAAAGACGTTCAAGATGCTGGACGAAGCTCATATCTTGAAAGATCAAGGCATTGATGTGGTAGTTGGGTTACTCGAAACCCATGGTCGTAAGGAAACGGCCACACGCGCGATCGGTCTAGAACTCATCGAGCGCCAGATCATTGCTACTAATCCTGAAATGGATACACGGGCAATTCTAAACCGATCGCCGCAGTTTGTATTGGTCGATGAACTGGCGCATACGAATGTACCAGGCTCCGACCGAGAGAAGCGCTATCAAGATGTGGAAATGATATTAAACGCTGGAATCAACGTGTATTCCACGCTCAATATCCAACATATTGAAAGCCTTAATGACATCGTTGCCCGAATTACCAGCGTGATTGTCAGAGAACGCGTGCCCGATCGAATCCTAGAAGAGGCCGATCAAGTCGTCGTCGTTGATGTGACCCCAGAAACGCTACAGGAACGGCTCAAAGATGGAAAAATCTATGCGCCAGATAAGATTGAACAATCGCTCTCGAACTTTTTCAAACGCCGAAATCTAATTGCGCTGCGGGAACTCGCACTGCGGGAAGTCGCTGATACAGTCGAAGATGAAAGTGAAGATTCCGATGGATTTTCTCGTGCGGTTTGTAATATTCATGAACGCATTTTAGTTTGCGTTTCCACTTACCCAAATTCAGCCCAGCTCATTCGTCGGGGAGCGAGAATTGCAAACTATATGAATGCTAGATTCTATGCACTCTTCATTGAGAGTCCCGATCGATTTCTTACGAAAGAAGAAAGTCTTCATATCGAAAATTGTGAACATCTCTGTGAAGAATTTGGTGGAGAGTTTCTAAAAGTAACAGGCCATAATATTGTAGATTTGATCGCGGACGTTGCGGATAAACAGCGGATCACTCAAATTGTTCTCGGTGAAAGCCAACAGTCGAGGTGGAAGCATCTCCTTCGAGGATCGTTTACTCAACGGATTATGCGATGCGTCTGGCAAAAACGGATCGATTTACACATCATTGCGACCGATAACTCTTGACGTACATCAGATGAAGTCAGGAAGATTACCCGATCGGGTACTGTGATCCTAGAGCGCGATCGGACAGACTGTGAGATATGAAAAGCAATTGAATTCAAACCCAATCCACTTTTCTTCTAACTCATTGTTCTTAGGAGTTCCTGATTATGTCTTCACATTCCGGCGCTGCGATCCTCGCAATTTTCGATCGATTACGTCATGATATTTTGGGTCAGCAGTCCAAAGATTTGAATGGAAAACCGCTGGCTCCCGTCGTCTACTCTCATCTTCCCTTGGGCAAGATGATCGACCCCAAAGATTATGCAAATCCTTGGTCCCCATCGGGTGGATCAACGTTACAAAAGACCTTTCAAAAGCCAAATGAAACGCCTGCCGAAGCCGCACTGCGCATCAGTGAGCGTGCTAAGAAAGCAATTCATGCTGCCGAATTGACCTCGGGGTTAGTCGATAATCTGTTGATGGTTACAACAGATGGACTCTACCAAGCGTACTCACCCGGTCGCAGCATTGGGAACGCCTATGAAGGAGTTCTTAATTCAATGCAAGCGATCGCTGGATCGGACATCGCTCCTGATGTCAAAAAACGAGTAGATGAAGCCTTAAAAGTGTTGTATGAAAAAAATAGCGACGATCCGACGGAGTTTGATTTTGATACCCGCACAAGGATGTATGAAAAGTATCTTGAAAACGCCAAAGCTTACGCTAAAGCTAAAGGTAAATTTGCAATCAAACAAGGCGAAGCACTCTCTGATCCGATTCAAGCAGACCTCTGGCCTCAAACCTCTGCCATCTATCAACAGGATGTCGATGATGCTTGGGATGCTTTAAAAAGCCAAGGGGCTGAGAAGGTTGAGCGTGCATTGGCAACTGTGAAGTCGGTGGGAATTAGCCTGCCGGAATACATGGTGGCTAAGGCCCGTCGAGTCTACGATGCTTGGAATCTTGGATTAACAGGCGTAGTTTCCACCAAGACCCCTTATTCTTACATCACACCGAGTTCTTGGTGCGATCTCGAAGCGGATGACATCGGCTGGCAAAAGCTCACCATTACCCAAGGCGACTATGCCAGCGAAGTCTCCAGCGATCGTAATAGTGGTTACTACGGCAATGTCCATAACCAATCGTCCTCAACCTCGGGAAGCGGTGGATTTAGTCTTGGGTTCATATCATTAGGCGGCGGCGCAGGCGGATCGTCATCTAGCGGTTCCACCAGTTCAGGGTCTAGCAGCAACAGCCAAAGCCAATTTAAAAACACAGCGACTAATCTCACTGTGACGATCGAATATGGCCTTTGTGATATTTATCGGGATTGGCTCATGAGTGATCTGTTCTATACCAAAGGCTGGTACCTCAAAGACCAAAAGAAAAATGCGATCAGTGACGGGACAATAGACGGTCAAGTCGGTGTGACAGAAGCCCTAATGCCCATGTTGCCAACCCAGTTCTTAGTAGTCCGTAAGGTGAGTATTGGCAGCACAAGTTGGGGCACCGATAGCGAAGCCTTAAGCCAAAGCTACCAGAATGCGCGGAGTCAGAATAGCAGCAGCAATACAAATGTCAGTGGCGGCGGCGGCTTTTCCTTTGGTCCATTTGCGATTGGTGGACGGGCCAGCCATAGCCGATCGGAATTTGATGCAAGCTGGAGTGGTGAATCGGATGACGCTTCGTCTTCGAGTTCCCATTGGTTCTGGGATGGCAGCACCCTAGAAGTCAAAGGCGCACAAATCGTAGCTTACATTAGTGCGATCGTACCTGCGGGTCCCAAAGAGGACGATCCTGCATTGAAAACAGCATCTGCAACCGTTCCGGCTCGCGTTCGCTAAATGTATGATTCAGTCGATCGCTAAGCAAGTGGATTGGAAACCCATCTGCTTAGCGATCGCATCTAAAGCTTTATATTCACACCCATTTCTTATCCTCATTATCACCCTTATCAATCACCATGAGCAGCCCTATTACCGACCTGATGCAACAGGTCCACGACTATTTTCTCAGTCTATATCAATCCAAAAATACCGTCGTCAATCAGGACACTTTTCTAGCTTTTGATTCCGGTGCGAGTCCACCTATTTCGATCGAAAGCTTTCGCAAACCGGGGCAAACCGATTTTTCAGATACCTTAGCCACTGAAGAATTCTCAAACCTCGTTAATCAAGTTCCCCAACTCAATGCCAACCGTTTTAGCCCTAACGGTAATCAAGTCGAAGAACAATACGAAATGCTTGTTCTAGGCGGCGTAAGTCAGGGTGGAACAGAAAATGATCAGGTCGTTTTTGGCCGAATGCGTGACCAAGCCGATGTGCGATTAAAAAATAGTAAGGTCGGTCATGCTCGCCCTGGGGCACCCCCTATTCCCTACTGTCAATCTTTCGCAACACCCAATAATTGGTATCGTCCCGATGTGACTGAAAACTGGAGTGGATATAACATTTCAATTAACCAAAGTACCCAAACTAATGAACAATCTAATCCAGGAAAAACTGCTATTAAAAGCGCGATCGCATTAGATCTGAATCAACCTTGGACGCTTAAAGTCTTACCCCAAACCTTAACATCAGTGCTAAGTCAGCCAGAGATTCTCGATCGCATTGCGGTCCAAGACGTCGCACCACAGATCGATCGCAACTTGAACAATGCCGCACCCATTCGGTTCAAACGTGAAGATCTACTGCGATCGGTTGCCGACGGCGATAATGCTATCCTAAAATCGCTACAACAGCCCAAAGCAATCCAATTCGATCGTGCGATGCTCAGCCAAAAGATTGCGACTTTTATGCCGAAGGAACTGCTCGGTGGCACGATGGACGATCGCATAGTTCGCACACCCAAAGTCAAACCCAATCCTGTGGTAGAGCCGATACAGCAAGCTGTCCAACCCATCGCAACTCCGATTTTTGACCGATCGGTTTTGCTCGGACGCAACTGGCAACTTCAGCAACTTGTCAATGCAAACATTCTTGAACAATCCCAAACCGAAACAATCAAATCCTCCCAAATTTCAGTCAGCTTTGACTACTGCTGGGTGGGTATCGATCGCATCTGGTTTTACAATCCTTACTTGCAAATGCGGAATTGGTATATTCCAAGCCTTCAGTCTGGAGAGCTTGCCAAAGCCTTCCCTGCCATATCGATTGCGGTTCTCCTCGTACGAAATCTCCGCATTCAATCTAATTGGCAATCGCAAGAACTCCAATCGGTGCAAAGTTCTGCCGCGCTAGGTCCATTTTCGTTAGTGGGCCGATCCATTGAACAGGGAACAGGGACTATTGTACAACCCGGAATGCAAGTGATGGCCTGGGCCTGTCAAGTGATGCCAACCTTACCACCGAGTTCAGCGCCAGTCTAATACTAACGCTTCTTTGCGCGAGATTTGGCAGGCTTCGATGCTTGGACTGCGATCGTCCCAAATTTTGGAGACCAGAAGCCGTCATTTCCTTCAAAAAAAGCAACCTCTTTGCAGCGATCCTTGCGATGTTCTAAAATTGAGCATCGCAGCATCGTTTTTTCCGTGCCTTCTTTCGTGTATGGATGCTTCTCAAGCAGCGCACCGCAGACGGGACAGGGATGATCGGTAAAGGCTTGAGGATCTACGGGCCGATCGCTGTAAGGTAACTCGTACTTTTTTACGCCGGGATTCCAAAACATGACCGCACTACAGCTTCCATCTGAACACTTTAGAAAATGATCGGCCTTGAGTTTTTCAGACTTCGAGGCAACTTTCCCCATTTTTTTCTGACACTTTGGACAGTTGAATCGGGTTAAATCCTTAGGTTCAAAACTGGGCGCATCTGAACCCTTTGAATCAGCACCTTTTGCATAACTAGCCGCACTTCTAACGGTTCCGATCTTGACTTCAGTCCCAATTTTTTGAGTCGCTGAGGCGATCGCAGGTGCGAAATAATTACGATGCCATTGGGTCAGGTATTGCTCCCAGTTTTGATCGCCGTCAGCAATGCGATCGAGATCAGCTTCCATTTGCGCCGTGAACTCCGGCTGGATCAGATCCGGCAACAGTTTTTCCAATGCTGCATCCAGTTCCAAACCTAATGCCGTGGGCTGTAATTTGGATTTGACCACCGTGACATATTCGCGTTCTTTGAGCGTTTTGACTGTGGGGGCGTAGGTGCTAGGGCGTCCGATGCCCTTACGTTCCATCAGTTGGACAAGCTTGGGTTCGCCGTAGCGAGGAGGGGGCTGGGTTTGTTTGGCATCGGCTTGGGCCACTTTCAGCGTGAGCAATTGTTCGCGGGTAAGATTAGGAAGGGTGTTGTCGGCGCTGAGATTGTTCCAGTAGCGCATGTAGCCTACGAAAACAACGACCTGCCCCCGAGCTTCCCAATGAGTGACTTCTAGGGCGACTCCTGCGATCGTCATAATGCGGGTTTTTTGAAGCTGAACCGGGGCGCACTGAGAGGCGAGGGTCCGATTCCAAATCAACTCGTACAGTTTCGCATCGTCTGATGATAGGTTTAATTCATCCGGCATGTTCCGAATGTCCGTCGGACGAATCGCTTCATGAGCCTCTTGGGCATTATTTCTAGATTTGTGACGGGTGGTATTTGCAGGTAAATTTTGGGGATCAAACTGTTGCAAATAATCTCGAACAGACGCACAAAATGATTCCGCTAACGTCACTGAATCTGTTCGCATGTACGTAATATGACCTGCTTCATACAGCGATTGCGCCACCTTCATTGTGCTTTCAGGACTGAACTTTAGTTTTTGTCCTGCCGATTGCTGCAACGTTGAGGTGATAAACGGCGGAGGCGGGGACTGGCTCGTGATTTTACCTTCGACAGAGAAGACGCTGTGGGGAGAGGTTCGGGCGATCGCAACCACTCGATCGGCCTCGGCTTGAGTAATCACGCGATCGGACTCAGGCGCTTTGTGATCGTCGGGGGCGTCTTCCGGTTCTTTGGCATGGACGGCTTTAGGTTTTCCGGCCGATCGATAAAATGCCTTGAAGCCCTCTTGATATTCAACCCAGACGCTCCAATAATCTTGCGGAACAAACGCCAAAATTTCCCGTTCGCGCAGACAGAGTAAATGCAATGTAGCGCTCTGAACTCGGCCCATAGATTTTGCGCCGTTGTTCAGCTTCCAGACGACGTGTTTGCTGCC
>JAYVVL010000154.1:0-5041 GCA_043787035.1 Synechococcales cyanobacterium | reverse complement strand
TGCGCCATTGGTTGTTCTTGAAGCCTGTCACGAAAAAGCGCTAGAAGTGGTGACGCTCGATGATCTCAAACGCCATGCGATCGCAACCTAGGAATTTTTAGGGCTAGGCGCTAAGTTCTGGTTGAGTTAAACCCAAATTTTAGTGTTGATCTTTTTCCATTGTGCTGATGCCTGAGCGGGAGGAGCGATCGCGCTAGAGTTAGGTGGGGCATTGTTTATCCTAACGGAGTCTTGTGTTGGAAGTTACTCAAACCCAGACACCGCTTAAGTATGAGGTCGAGGCACAGGGGCATATCGAACTACAAGTGCCTTTTGCGGCAGGACAGAAAATTGTGGTGCTGGTTTTGCCAGACGATCGAGATGACTTTCGGGATTTGATGAGTGCCTCGATGGGGTGCGGCCTCTATCTGATAGAATATGGCTAAAGCTCTTTACTGGCAGGGCTTTTGAAAGATCTTGTAACAGCCTCTTTTAATTACTGATTAACCAGCTTTACAGACTCCCAGAACCACTACAGAGCGGCAGAATGTTGGGGTGATCGGATATATCGGATAAAGGTCGCACCCCTTCGATGAGTAGTTTGGCGTTTTGGGATAATGCGATCGATGATGAAATTTGGAACGATGCTTAGTCAAGGTGAACTTATTCTGATTCCAGTTCCCTTCACTGATTTATCCTCGCAGAAGCGCCGACCTGTAATCATCATTTCCAGCACTGGCAAGTAATGAGGAAAGAAATTTCATAATATTTATTGGTTAATTACTCTAAAAGGTTTGAGAATATGCTCCGAAGGTCAGTATAAACGTTTTATACTAACCTTCGACTTTTCAAACAGCCTCTTAGAAGTTGTTGGAAAAGCGTCTGGGGGTTAAAACCGTGACTATGTAAACAAAGTCCGCACAAGCGGGTTGC
Source organism: Synechococcales cyanobacterium (assembly GCA_043787035.1). GTDB lineage: Bacteria > Cyanobacteriota > Cyanobacteriia > Leptolyngbyales > Leptolyngbyaceae > JAAFJU01. The sequence goes on along the minus strand of JAYVVL010000154.1, from coordinate 4,129 downwards.
CAAAAAGCATCGGTTTTGCAAACTGCCGCCGCAGGTTTTTCTGTAGCTGCGACTTTAGTCGCCAAAGCTGCAAGCACCGAGACCTTTAAAACATCCCCTTAAAACAGCATCAAAATATTCGGTGAGCGCACTATGAACAGTCAAGAAAGTTTAGAAGCTGTGAGGAAAATTCTTGCTCCCAGTACGCTTAGCTACATTGAGGAGATTGTGCTGCTACACTCCCTGGAAGGTAGGCTATATAGAGAAATAGCCCAAGAAATTGGGTATGAGGAAGGTTATCTGAAGGATATTGGTTCTCGGCTCTGGCTTAGTCTGTCTCAGGAACTAGGACGTGAGGTTACCAAAAAAACTATTCGCTTAATAGTAGCAGATTACTGTGCTGACAAAAGTTTACCTGCGACTCAATCTCCCCTCACTGATCCTGTTTTTGGCAAAATAGACTTCCCTGGGCACCCCCTACCCTTTGGTTCTGCCTTATATGTCCCGCGATCGCCGCTTGAAAACCTAGCAATTGAGTCCCTTCATCACTCTGGGAGCCTGATCCGGATTAAAGCGCCTAAGCGCATGGGCAAAACATCTTTAATCAATCATGTCATGGGCAATGCTCATCAGGCAGGGATGCAAACGGTTGTTGTGGATATGAGGCAGGCAGACCCTAGCGTTCTGGAGGATCTAGATCATTTTTTGCGTTGGTTTTGCTGGGTCATCGGTCAGCAATTAAACTTAAGCCCCAAGTTTGATAAGTATTGGTTTGCCAGTGCAGGGAGTAAGCTGAGTTGCACAACGTATGTGCAGGAATACTTTCTCCGTCAGAGCCAGGTTCCCATCGCGATCGCCATTGATACGGTGCATCACCTGGTTGAGTACCCTGACATCGCCAAGAATTTCTTTGCAATGCTGCGATCGTGGTACGAACAGTCCAGAGTTCGTGAGGACTGGCAAAAGCTACGGCTGATCATTGCCCACGTTGCCGAATTAGATCTGCAACTTCCGTCCCATCAATCTCCCTTTAATGTAGGGTTGCCATTGGACTTACCCTGGCTCACCCCGACCCAGGTCAACGATTTAGCGGCCCGCTACAAACTCCATCAAGTGGGTATTTGTGATTTTGGCACCCTGCAACCCTTGCTCGATGTGGTTGGAGGACATCCCTATTTGCTACAGCTTGCGTTTTATTGGCTGCGATCGGGACACGTATCCCTGGCACAATTGCTACAGGAAGCCGGGACTGACAAAGGGATTTACGGTGAGCACCTGCGCTGCCTTGGGCGAGATCTCGAACGGGATGACACTTTGATGACAGCGTTTCAGCAGGTGCTATTCACCCCTAAACCCACTCCTCTAAACGCAAAAATGGCGTATCGCTTAGAAGACATGGGTCTCGTCCGGATGCACGGGTTCAAAGCCAGTCTCCAGTGCGAACTGTATCGGCAATACTTTGGCGCTTACCCAGAGAGTCAACGTGGTTAAACCTCTATATCAGGTGGGGGGCAGCCTTGCCGCCAATGCTGCAACCTATGTCTCACGGCGGGCAGATCGAGAACTCTATGAGTCTTTGGTAGCTGGAGACTTTTGCTATGTGTTCAACGCCCGACAGATGGGTAAATCGAGCTTGCGGGCACAGATGCAGCGGCAGCTAGAGCAGCTTGGATATCGCTGCGCCTATCTAGATATGATGCAACTGGGGAGCGAGCAGGTTTCCCAGCAGCAGTGGTATCGCGGCGTGATGTTAGAGCTACTGCGCGACCTCCAGCTTTTAGACAAAGTGGACGTGAAAGCCCAATGGCAAACCTGGGAAGACCTGCCCCTGGTGCAACAACTGCGGCTGTTAATCGATCAGATTTTGGCGCAAATGCCAGAAACTCGACTCTTCATTCTGGTGGATGAAATTGATAGCACCCTCGGCTTGAATTTCCCCGTCGATGACTTCTTCGCCTTTATCCGTTCTTGTCATGAGCTGCGCCCTCACCAACAGAGCTATCGACAATTAACCTGGGCTTTTTTTGGAGTTGTTAGCCCATCGGATTTAATCCGCGATCGCCAACGTACCCCTTTTAATATTGGTCGGGCGATCGACCTGCAAGACTTTCAACTCGACGAAGCTCAACCGCTGCTGGCAGGTTTTAAGGATCGGGTGAGCAACCCAGAAGCTATTCTTAAAGCTATTCTGTCTTGGACTGGAGGGCAGCCGTTGCTGACTCAAAAACTCTGCCAAACGGTAGCGCTTTTGAGCCAGGATGCGGCGGACTCTGACCTCAGTTTGCCGATGGGAATTGAAGATGTTTGGGTTGAGGACGTGGTGCGATCGCACATCATCGACAACTGGGAATCTCAAGACAATCCAGAGCACCTCTCTACCATTCGTAATCGGCTCTTGTCCGATGAGCAGCGAGCCGGACGGTTGCTGGGGATGTATCAGCAGATTTTAGAGCAGGATGCGATCGCCATTGACGGTAGCCCGGAACAAGTAGAACTCTTGCTGTCAGGATTGGTTAGCAAACGGCATAGCCACCTACAGGTCAAGAACCGGATTTACCAGGCGGTCTTTTCCTCAGCCTGGATTCAGGAACAACTGGACAGCCTGCGTCCCTATTCCCAAGCTTTTAAAGCCTGGATCGCCTCTGACTGTACCGATGAGTCCCGACTGCTGCGGGGACAAGCCCTTCAGAAGATGCTGTTCTGGTCTCAGCGCCAAAGCCTGAGCAATCTAGACTATTACTTCTTATCTGCCAGCCAGGAGTCAGACCGACAAGAGTCCGTTGCTAAAATGGAGACAGCCCGACTGCAAGAAGTGGAAGCCCGCCTCGCCATTGAACGCCAGCGCAGTCTGGAGCAACGGCGAAGCATCAAGAGACAGCGATTTCTGCTGGGAATCGTCAGCTTGGTGATGATGGTGGCGATCGGGCTGGGAATTTTCGCACAGTCCCAATATCGTCAGTCATTCCTGAGCGAAACCCGCGCCATTGTCCGCACGGCTGAAGCCCTACTCGCATCTAACAAGTCCTTTGAGTCGATGCTGGAGGCAATCCGCGCCCAGGATCGACTGCGGCAACAGCAGGTTGATCCCGGTCTCCAGTCTCAAGCCAATGCCATTCTAGAACAGGTGGTCTTAAGCATTGATCAACACAACCTCCTCGACGGGCACCGAGCACCCATCACAACCGTCAGTTTTAGCCCTGATGGTAAGAGGTTGGCAACGGCTGGTTCTGATGGAACCATCAAACTTTGGGGACAAGATGGCACCCTACTAGCCACCCTGGCAACGAAGCAGGCCAGTGCCCGAATGGTCGTTAAATTTAGCCCTGATGGTCGGTGGCTTGCCTCATCAGGTGAGGATGGTGTCAAAATCTGGACACCTACTGGTGAGCTAAAGTATTCATTTCCGACTTACATTAAGGGGATTTGGGGATTTGACTTTAGCTCTGATAGCCAAGCTGTGGTGGTGGGTGGTCTAAGCAGCAGCAAAATTGAAATCTGGAGTATGCAGGGGCAATTTGTTAGCGTGATTAATACGGGGGGGCAGCCGTCTGGAGTTAGATCGATCGCTTATGGTCCTAAGGGCGATCGCATTGCTTTGGGAGGCAACGATGGTACTGTGACCCTGTGGACTCCTACGGGTCAACGCCTCCAAACTCTGATGGGTCACGAGGCGGCAGTCCATGCTCTGGCGTTTAGCCCCGATGGGGAACTTTTGGTAAGTGGCGCTGCGGACAAAACTATTAAGCTGTGGAATCAAGATGGGAAGCTGATTAACACCCTAAACTACCACAGGGCAGGGGTGCATGGGCTTGCCTTCAGCCCCGACGGGCGTGAATTTGTCTCCGCCAGCCATGATAAAACTGTGGCTCTGTGGAGCCGCCATGGCAGCCTAATCAACACGTTTAAGGGACACCAGGCGATTGTTTGGGGGGTGGCGTTTAGCCCCGATGGCACGACGATCGCCTCAGTTGGGTCGGATAATACGGTGCTGCTGTGGCAAGCGCACAATCCATTTCATCAAACGTTGCAGGGTTTGCCTCCTACAAACTTTGGCGTTGCTGAATCAAGGTATGGAGGTTGATTATTAAATCTCTACAACCTCAGCCAAATCTAGGATTCAAATTTGCAGATTAAGTTATTCATACCTCAT
>JAYVVL010000153.1:0-5058 GCA_043787035.1 Synechococcales cyanobacterium | reverse complement strand
CCCCTTGCTGGGATTGAGTTTCAGCGCACCCTGGAAGAACGGGCGTTTCAGCTCGGGGGCGGCACTTATGAGGCACCGGGTCAGCTTGTCGGCGATTTTATTGCAAACCGGGCGTCTACTGAACTGGGTACGGTGCAGCCATCCTACCAACCGGGCGTCCGATTGGGTGATTTGAATGAGAGTTTGCCGAGCTATGCTATTGATGCTATCCGCGAGGCTCTGACGGCGTTTGCGCAGCAGATTGAAGGGTTTGATATGAATGATGCAATTTTGACGGGAGTTGAAACGCGCACGTCGTCTCCGATTCGGATTTCGCGCAATGAGGATGGGCAAAGTCTGAATACTCAAGGTTTGTATCCGGCGGGGGAAGGTGCGGGCTATGCGGGAGGGATTTTGTCGGCGGGGATTGATGGTGTGAAGATTGCGGAAGCAGTGGCGCTAAATATTTTGAAGGTTCATCACGGTTAGGGATTGGGGGAGATTCACGATCGCTTTATCGATCGGGTCCATAACTTTACTGAATTTTCTGGAATGTGAGAGAAAATTTAGGTAGGATACTTAAGTCTCTGTAAAAAATTATTTATTTTTAATTTAGATTTGTGATTTGCGTCAGTAGGTCACGGGAAAAAGTTGGGTATTGTGTGAGTAATAAATGAATGCTTCTGGTGAGAATTGCCTCATTTAGGAAGCGATTTATATTTTTACAGGGTTCGCCCTTGTCTAGACTTCTTCTTCAATCTGGAGCGTTAACGAGTATGGCTACGAATTTTGAGGTGCGGCTTTTATTAGAGTTGTGGAATTTTGATGGGGTTCCGATCGGTCAGGGGAAGCTGAATAAGCGATTCAGTGGAAAGGCTGCGGATAAGAATGCGGCGCGTGAGGGGCTGATGGCATCGGGGTCGATCGGGGTTGCAGGTGAGGGTAAGGCGAAGGGCTTTGTTCTAACTGATCTGGGTAAGGCTCTTTTGGGGACGTCTTTGGCGAATGATGAGTTTAAGTTTGGGATTGGTCAGCGAACTGCGAATGTGTTGCTGAAGTGGGTTCGATCGACTCCTGTTACGTCGGCTGAACCTGTTGCAAAGACTGTGGGAAGTGCGATCGAGTCCTATGAGGCGTTTAAGGTTGTAGCGTTGGAGATTTACGATCGGCTGAATCGTGATTTCAATATGGATAATTTAGTGCCGATTTATCGGATTCGCCGGGAGATTGGGGAGAGGGTCGAGCGATCGGAGTTTGATGAATGGCTACTAGAAATGCAAGCTAGTGATGTATTGCAGTTAATTGGTGGAGAAATGCCGGAATTGACCCCAGATATCTCACAGGAATCAGTGAAGACGGCTCTTGGAGCTATTCGCTATTACGCTAAGAAGATTTAGCTTACAAAGAACCATATTATTTAATTTGCGATCGGAGAACAGTTTTCATGTCTATTGCTAATATTGACGAAATTAATGGAATGCTTTTGGAGCATAGCCCATTTTCACAGCCGCCTTTCGTTACTGCAAATAATGTCTGGGGAAAAGGGCTCCCAGACGTGGAAGGGTTAAATACTCATGCTTCAGATGCAGTTTTTAAAGCATTAGAAGAAATACAAGCTGGAAAATTATCCACAGCATCTCTTTTAATCACGGCTCAAGATGGAACTGGAAAGTCGCATATTATCAGTCGGATTCGCCATCGTCTACAGGATCTGGGTGGGGCACTCTTCATCCTGGCTAATAAATTTAGCGATCTCAATCAGGTAAAACCAGGATTTCAACAGCTTTTAGCTGAAAGCTTATTCAACATTGGAAGTCAAGGTGTCAAACAGTGGCAAGAGCTGGCAACTGCAATGGCAAATGATGTTCGGATAGCTAAAAATCCACAGGCTACTTCAGTAGAAGCCAAAGACTTAGTTAAACATTTTGAAGACATTGCCGATGATGAAGGTAAAGTTCAAAAATTGATTCAAGGGCTAACGAAGGGATTTTGTAAGTTGAAAACTATTCAAGACCCGGATATTGTCCGTGCGATCTTCTGGACTCTTTCGGATGAAGAAGCTGGCTATGCTTCAAATTGGCTCGGAGGTAAGGAACTTGCACAATATAAATCCAATGATCTTCGTCTGCCTACCCAGAATCAATCCTTTGATACAGTTCTTCAAATTTTGGATGTAATAAGCGATTATAATTCACTCGCGATCTGTTTTGATGAAATGGATCTAGCTGACTTTAATGATGCAGGTCTGAGGAAGGCCCAAGTTATAGCTAATTTAGTTAAGGAACTCGTTGAAAATCTAAAACGTGGAGTAATCCTGAGCGTTATGATGCCTGGAGTTTGGACAAATGAAGTCCAAGGTAATATGCCTGCGGCAGTTTCAACGAAGATGACGACGTATACTCCACCATTAGACCTAAAGTATCTTGATGCTTCAACAACTGTTGAATTAGTTACTTTTTTCCTAAAAGATTATTATGATGCTAGAGATATTACACCACCGAATCCTTTATATCCTTTTAACATAATGGATTTACAAGCGATCGGACGTGGTAAACCAACGGTTCGAGAAGTTCTAAAATGGTGCAGAGAAAATTGTACCCCGGCAACAAATTTTGCAACAGAAGAATCTTCCATGACTATTGTTGAGGCAAATCCTGTCGAGTTAGCATTGCTAGCAGAAATGGGAGATGACTTTACAAATTCCTTAGATGTTAGCGCTATAATCACCGATACATTGCTCTTTGCCTTTTCAGGTTTGATCGGTGAAACTATCGAAAATGTCACTATCAGTAAAGTGACCAGTGCCTTTGGTAAGAAAGGTGGAAAAGAACCTTATCTAAACTTTAAAATCATAGGTCAAGAGGGAGAAAACCCTCTTGGAATAGCCATCTCTGTCGTTCAAGAGAACAGTGGGAAATTTATTGCGGCAGCACTAAAAAAACTCCTGACACCAGAAAAATTTGGTTTAACAAGAGGTTGCTTAATTCGATCGCCCGAAAAGCCTATTAGTCCTCATCTAAAAGCAACCTACCTTGAACCTCTTGCAAAACAGGGCGGTGAGTTTGTTAAGCTTTATGGACAGGAGATTAAACCATTATTTGCACTTAAGATGGTTCGTGACAAGGCTGAGTCAGATTATAAAGTGAGTTTGGAACAGATTCAGGAATTCATTCAAAATCATGGAGAGAAATATCAACTTGGGCGATTCAACCCACTTCTCTGTGAAATTTTAAGTGCGCCATCTTATCAAGTTCCACAAGATCTGATTGATGAGCCTGAGGTCGATGATTCTGTTACTCCATCCCCTCAATCTGAGATTGATTCTGAAGCTGATGATTCCGAAGCATTAGATGGATTGATGTAACGATGACTTTAACTATTACACTTGATCGTGTCCTTTCTCTTCCAATTGCTGATATTAAGGCGTTGCAGGAAGGGAGAACAATTGCAGCTCTTCCAATTGCTCAAGTCCAAAAAGGATGGAGCTTCATACTATATCCTAATCCTGAAGATGAATGTGGTGGTGATACATATATAGAGACGTGGGCTACTTGTGAGAATTTCAGTATGATCCATGAGGTAGAGAAAGCATTAATTTTATCTTCCTTAACTCCGTGGAAACAATCTGAATTAGAGAAATTTCTTGAAGAGAGAGGGCATCTTTCGCTGGCGCTATTGAGAGCTTATCGACTTCCCGCACCGATCGTAATATCTAGCACAGTTGCTTCTGGGATCAAACCTGGTAAGTTTATTGGCTTATCTCATTTTGGCGAAGATTTCAAGGAATCAATTCAAGTCACCAAAGTTCTGCCTATTCTAAGTGAAACAATTTTCGCTAATCGTCAGCAACAGATTCTAAAATTTCGCCCTCCCGAGCATCCTGAACTTGAAGAACTCCAAGGGACGATCGCTCTCTATACCCAAGCCCATCCCGAAGCTAAAAAATTTGATGACGATCTTAGAGTCTTCCTCGGATGGTCGGATCTACAGACGGCTCAAGTGTCAGCTTCTAGCTGGACAGATGAAACTATCACTATTACGAAAGCTGGCGAGTCCAGTGACGGGTATCTTTTTGAGAAATTAGTTCGCCAAGCTTTCATCTACCTGGGGTTTACTAACAATCTCAACAACCCTAAAGCTGCTCTAGATCCTAACGGAATGGGTGGTGCAGGCGGCATTGATATCTATTGTGAAAAGCCTTTTCCGATCGTAGGTGAATGTAAAGCCAGTAGCCTTGGAAACGTTGGCAATGGTGTCTGCGCCCAATTAATTAATCTTGGAAACACCAACTTAGGTAAAGATCGATTTGAAGCCGCTGTTAAAATCATCTTTGCTGCCGGAAAATTAAATAGTACACATGCAGAACCAGCCGCCAAGGAAAATAAAATGAATGTCATGCGTCCCGACACACTCCAACGCCTCGTCGAACTCAAAACTGCTCATCCCGGTTCGATCGACCTTCTAGAACTAGAGCCATGTCTAAGAAGAGAGCCTTTTGGCACGGAATCTGACAAGAAAGTTAACGATTTTATTGATCAAATTGAGAAAAGAATTAAAATTCGATCGTACGTGATTCAATCTGTCAAAGCTCTAAAAGAAGGAGGTGATTCACCAGTGAGTGCTTCAACTGTTCGTACTCATTTCAACATAGCTTTTGCGCCAACATTACAAGAGAAACTAGATCCACCGGAACAAGCACATTCCATTCTAATCGAACTTTCTTCACCGCTCACGGGATACCTCGGTAGAACCAAAGGAAACACTTGGAAAGACGATCGCTTCTACTTCCTCCGAGACCTCATCATGTAAGGACGATCGTACATCTAACGTCAGCATGTTGGCTTGGCGTAGCCTCTGCCCTAGCAGAAAGCCTCTCAGTGATGAGAATCGTCTTTCCAAACGGAATATCCAACGGAAGGACTGTCCTCCTTGTAGAGAGGTTCAACTAGCGGATTGCGGAGAGGCGGTTGGCTATTATACGATCATGTTCTCATCCTGCTAGAGTCTAAATCTTTGACAGACTGTAAGGTAAGTCATGAAATCGATCGACCTATTAAATTCAGCATCCATCGTAGCGGT
>JAYVVL010000152.1:0-5095 GCA_043787035.1 Synechococcales cyanobacterium | reverse complement strand
TGAATTTAACCGAAACTGATAACTCAATATCCGAAATACGTTTAAGCGGCACATCAGATGTTCAATGAATATACGTTTTCCCGAAAGTACCTTGTTTTCCCCGCGTTGTTCATCCGTTAATTCCTTCTTTTTCGACTTTTTGTGCGGGGTCGTCATCCGCTCTACTCCGATATAGGCTTTGTCGCCCATACATTCCTGTTCAGGGTGCAAACGCGGTTGCTGTTCTTGAAACAGATGAATATCCGCTGTCGGACCCGGAACTCCGGCGATCGCGCAAAATCTCCTGAATCAGGCACCCTAACTCTGGATCATGGCCAAATTCCTCGTATAAACCTGCTGACAACACTTAGCGGATCCAGTTTAATCCCCAGTGAAAGGTTATATGGGCTTCGCTCCGAGATACGTCAAAAATCATGCGTCTAAATTGACTCCCAACATGCCCAAGACCCAAGGAGGCTCACTATAGATATAATCAAGTAGATTTTTCATTGGATGGCAAGTAGCTAAAGGTCAATTATAGGTTCAGAAAAACGCTAGAATAAAAGTCTACAAATATCTTTTGTCTTACCTCAATCGCTCACCATGAAAAAGGTCGTCGTTGGACTTTCTGGCGGAGTTGATAGCTCTACTACCGCTGCACTCTTGCAAACTCAAGGCTACGAAGTTGAAGGATTGACCCTATGGTTGATGAAAGGAAAAGGGCAATGCTGCTCAGAAGGTATGGTTGATGCAGCGCAGCTCTGTGAACAGATGGGTGTCCCACATCATGTGGTGGACAGCCGCGAAATCTTTGAGAAATACATTATTAACTATTTGGTCGATGGCTACAGCCAAGGCATCACGCCCTTGCCCTGCTCCAACTGCAATAAGGCCGTGAAGTTTCGTCCAATGATTGATTGGGCTAAGGCTGAGCGCGGGATTGACTTGATCGCAACGGGACACTATGCGCGGGTGAAACATGATGAAGCCACCGATCGCTGGCAACTCCTCCGCGCCTTCGATCGCAATAAAGACCAAACCTATTTTCTCTACGATCTCGCCCAAGACGATTTGGCCCATGTGATTTTCCCGCTAGGTGAAACGCAAAAAACCGAAACGCGTCAAATGGCGGCTCAATTTGATTTGCAAACGGCAGACAAGCCTGAAAGTATGGATCTGTGCTTAGTGGAAGCCAATGGTTCGATGCAGGCGTTTCTTGACAAATACATTCCAATGAACGACGGCAACATCGTAAATGGAACAGGAATGGTTATGGGAAAACATACTGGAATCCATCACTACACGATCGGTCAACGGAAAGGATTGGGAATCGCCCACAGTGAACCGCTGTACGTCGTGGGTCTGAATGCCGCTCTAAACCAAGTGATCGTCGGACCTAAAGAAGAGGCATACCAAAGCGATTGCATCGTGAGTCGAATTAACTGGGTTTCTATCGCTCAGCCTATGACTCCGATTCACACCGAAGTCCAGATTCGCTACCGATCGCAACCCGCCGCCGCGACGATCGTGCCATTGCAGGATGGCCGAGTCAAGGTGATGTTTGATGAGCCGCAACTGAGTATTACGCCGGGGCAAGCAGCCGTATGGTACGACGGAGAACTGCTTCTAGGCGGCGGGATCATCGATCGTCCTTCCTCAGACTCGTTACAATAATCCACTATCCTTCCATTCGGAAAGCTTATCTTATGGTCACAACCTTACACCAATGGACTACCCGCGACCTTGCCGTCATGCCCGATGACGACGGATGGAAACGTCATGAAATCATTGATGGAGAACTCTACGTGACCCGCGCACCTCACATTCGTCACCAAGGTACAGGCGGCAACATTCATTTTGAACTAGAAGCCTGGTCTCGCAAAACTAAACTGGGCAAACCCTTTCAAACCCCTGGCGTTATATTTACCCCCACTGATGCGGTCATTCCTGACGTTGTTTGGGTCAGCCAAAACCGTCTAGAGAACTGCATTGATGACGCCGGACACTTCACCGCTGCTCCCGAACTAATAGTCGAAATCCTTTCCCCCGGCGATCAAAACCATCAGCGTGACAAAGAATTTAAACTCAAACTCTATTCTCAGCATGGGGTTCAGGAATACTGGATTGTTAACTGGCAGCTCAAAATAATAGACGTTTATCGTCACCGAGAAGGCGCACTTTATTTTGTCTGTACGTTACTAGAATCCGATCGCCTCACGTCGCCGTTGTTACCTGGATTTGATCCACCGATCGATCTTCTTTTTCAGTAGTTTGTAAAAATGATGAATCAGCCTCGAATTCTCAAATTAGATGAAAGCTATACGTTCTTGAAGTACTTCGAGTTAGCGTTTGATATTGAGGATATCTTAGCGGATTTAGGCTGTCAGTTCGATCGGGCAAATTTAGTGCTTCCTACAATAGATCTAGCGTTGGATCTTAGAGAACTTCAAGAACAGCTATCCGACGGGATTCAATACGTCAGTATTACCAGTGAACAAGCGAGACGAGAATTTCTAATTGCACCTGTGATCCGAACAGTTTGTCGCCAAACGAAGCAGCAAGTCAAAGTTGAATATCCGATTACAGTGAGTCAGTGGCTTAAGGGAACGCTAGATTACTATTTTAGAGATTTGCTCGTGATTGAGGCCAAGCGGGATAATTTGGAAAATGGATTTACGCAATTGGCAGCGGAGTTGATTGCATTGGATCAGTGGACCACCTCCGATCGCCCTATCCTTTACGGAGCCGTCACCACTGGTAATGATTGGCGATTTGGGATGTTCAATAGATCGACCCGTTGTAGTCACGCAAGATTTGAATCTGTATCGGGTTCCTGAAGAGCTAGGGCAATTGGTGAGTATTTTGGTTGGGCTGATTCGATCGGAAATTTAGATAAATTCTTCACAACTTTGGAATAGAAAGTTTAAGGCGTTACGATTTTTTGCTAAAAAGCCGATCGACTTCTCCACAGTGGCTCACAATGCATTACTATCCCCGAGAGAAGGATTAATAGGCTTGAGTAATGCAAATTGACTTCCACCATGGGGTGACTTACGTAGTTTCACGGCTAGCAGGCTTTGACCATGCTGAAGCCGAAACGATCGCCTACTGCGCCCAGTATGTCGATGATGCCACTAACGGCGGCGTGATTAAGTTTGACAATGGCTGGAGCTTTAGCCGCATCAGTTCGGCCCATCGGCTGCTCGACTACCGGAATTTCCAAGAACTCGCCAACCACTATGTCTGGATTCCGTTCCACTTTCTTCCCGGAAATGGTGGACTTCCCGCAGGCCAAAGCCCGATCGGACCGCTGAACCACAAACTCATTTGTGTCCCCAATAGCTATGTTGCTCAAGATATGGTGCGAGAATGCATTGCTCAACGCCACGAAGCTTATGCCCTACATCGGCTTGGGATTACGATGCATGTGTATGCCGATACCTGGGCGCACCAAGGCTTTATGGGGACTAATGACAAATTCAATAGCGCCAGTAAGCTGCTTGATGCCAACGACAACCCCGATCGCCATCTCATGGATCGTCTGAAGAGTTTTTTCATCGGCGAAGCGCTGCCTCTCGGTCATGGCAGTGTCTTGAGCAATCCCGATAAGCCCTATCTGCGCTGGGGCTACATCAATGGCGACGGCGATCGCATTACCCGCAACAACCCAGAGGATTTCCTAGCAGCGGCCCAGCATCTCCACATGGCTCTTCAGCGCTACCGTCTCGGGGACGCCGATGCGTCGGTTCCGGGGCTTTTGCCTGCCGACGCCGATCGTATTGCCCAATGTTTTAAAACCTTCACCGATGCCAATGGAAAGGTCCGTCATCAGGCGTGGATGAATGCGATTAAACAAGGACTGTTTAGCTTCGGACCTACGGCTGTGACCTATGTCGATAAGGGCAAAGACTCGTGGAAGTTTAATGCGATTGGAACTGAGAAACTCCTGGATAGCGAGGAGGATGTGTTCCAATTTCGCAATGAATTTTTTAATAGCAACTGGAAGCATTTCCATGATGCTCTTCTAGCCCATCGCTTCTATATTCTTCATGAGCTGTTGCCTGTTTATGGTATTTGTATGGCCTAATTCATTATGAGGTTCTAAAGCGAAGAATTAAGATTAACAGCGTTATGGAGGAGTGACGAGTGAAACGGAAAAGGTTCTTGAAAACGGCCCTTGCATCGGCTACAGTTGCGACCACTGCGACCGTCCTAACCGCTTGTCGATCGAGAGGCGCGGGAAAACAAACGGCATCCACAGGCATATTGCCTTCCATTGAATAACAGATGGCAATAAGCTGGCCCGTGTCACTGGACACCATTTTTGGTGGCGCAACTACGTTTAGCAATCGGGTCGCAGCATTGACGGGCGGAAAGTTTAGAATCACGCCCCGATCGGCGGGAGAACTCGCGCCGCCTCTAGAGGTGCTGAACGTAGTCTCTCAAGGGGCTGTTCCGTGCGGCCATAGCGAGCGCCTTTTTCTCAGCCTTTGAGGGTTTAGGAGAACGCTCAAAACGGACTTTGGTCATAATCTGAGGATAAACGACTTGCAGCGCCACGATAATCAGGTTGAGATGATACCCGTGGTCTATCAGAATGGTAATTTTGGGAATATTGACAGGCTTGGCTTTGAAGTTGTCGATATTGAGCGAGAGCATTTCAATCAAGCCTGGGTCATCGGTGACATTGGCTTGGGTGCAGTGAGTCAAAAAGGGAAATCCCAACATATCCACTGCAAGATGACGTTTGATGCCATTGGTGGCTTTGTAGTGACAAAAGCCTTTGGATGCAACGCTGGCATTACAAGTATTTTTAACCGCTTGGGAGTCAATCAGAATCAGGGTTGTCCAGTTTGGTTTTTTTTGGCTTGTGCGCGCACTTGAGCATGCAGGTTAACCATCAACTGATCTAAGACCCCGTCGGCGCGCCATTGCTTGTAGTGCCAGTAGAGCGTTGAATAGGGCGGTAGGTCTTAGGGTAAGTCACCCCAAGACCTACCGCTTTTAAGCTGATATGGGATCCCATCGAAAATCTCTCGTTTACTCCACTTCGGTGGTCGAGTTTGCTTCTTTTTTGGCAACATGGGTTCAAGAATCGACCATTCGGCGTCACTCA
>JAYVVL010000151.1:0-1701 GCA_043787035.1 Synechococcales cyanobacterium | reverse complement strand
TGTGCCAACGGCTGGGATTAGTCGTCAACCGAATCAATTGCCCAACGGAGTACTGCCCAACGGTGGCTACAAAACGCCTTCGCTATTGGGATTGTATTTGACGGCTCCGTACCTACACGATGGCGGTGTGGCAGTGCGGAAGAACACGCTCGCAGTAGCGGATAATGGCAGTTATCAAATCCTAGATGCATCGGGATTAGGGCTATCTGGGACGCTAAGTCAGGGCATTTTACCGGATGCTTCGGCAAGCTTGCGGGCCTTAATCGATCGAAGCTTACGGGCAAAGGTGGTGACGGCCAATCGAGCCAATCCAGCATTGCAGGTAAGTAATTTGGATGGCAGCGGTCACGAGTTTTATGTGGAGGGTGCGCAACGACAACAGGATTTAATCAATTTCCTACTGGCGTTGGACGACAAACCTGCTGAGTATTAGTAACACTTGGCGATTGAAATCGCCAAGGCAAATGATGGATTTTCTTGGGGATTTTGTTTCGCAAACCTACGATAAAGATTCCCTCTTCATCCATAAAATTTACGTGGAATCACTGAACGCAGCTCTCTCTAAAATTATAGTGAGTTAGCCTGAGAATTTTAAATTAGAGTGGTCTCTTACTATGAATGAAACCTTAACGGCGCACCCGATCGCCCATTCATCTGTTCAGCCATTTGACCGTCAACCCGTCCTATCAGACTTAATCGACGTCCTCTTGTGAAACCGCATTCGCCCAAAGTAAGACTTGCATTGTCATCTACGCTACGGATGGTCACGGGACCCGAACTCCGATCGATCTCCTATTGATCAGTAGCAGTCGCACCACCAATAATCCCACTCACAGTCTCATCCATAGCCCCGCGACCGATCAAGAATTGGGGCCTTAAGCTAACGGCTTAACTAGACGAATCCAACGGTTCTTCTAGCTGCTGTTTCTCCCGTTTCAAGTCGGCTTCAAGTGCTTGGATTTGTTCTCGCCTTGCTTCAAGTTCAAGGGCACGCCGATCGACTTCTTGATTTTTTAAAGTCAACGACTGCCGCCACATTTCGGCCCGATCGGATTCTTGCTTCAAAAATTCAGGGGTGATGCCGGGGGTCAAGTAGGTTTTTACCAGATGAAGAATCCAGGACTTAGCGTCTTGAATCAGAGTCACCTCCCGCGTCTCCGTCAGATCCAGTAGCACCCAATATCCAGGCAACTGGGCTGCCGCCTGGACATTGCTGATAACAGCACTAGGGTCGGCATCTAGGAGACGCCAAGATCCATCAGACTCCTCAAATGCCAACAACATGAAGCCCGGTGCAGACACGGAGTCTATGGGCAAAACTTGAGCGAGATAGCGCATTCTAGAATCTCTTATAATTTCCATTACAGGAATAGTCATTCGGTCTGCAATCAATCCTACCGCACCCGACCTTCTTAGAGCATTGCCAGACGAGCCTGAATTAACTCGGCCTGTTTCTCGACTTCCGCGAGGGCGTCTTTTGCGCCTTGAACAACCTCAGCGGGCGCTTTGCCCGTAAATTTTGGATTATTGAGCCGTGCCCTGCTTGATTGTGCGTCACTCTCAGCCTTTTTGAGATCCTTCTCCAGTTTAGTTCTTAGGGCATTGATATCCACAAGACCCGCTAGTGGAATGAGAACTTGGACCGTCCCCACCACACCCGCAAACATTGTTTGAGCATCCGAAGACTCACGAATCGACAAC
>JAYVVL010000150.1:0-1706 GCA_043787035.1 Synechococcales cyanobacterium | reverse complement strand
ATTTAAGATTGAGCATCCTAGAGTTGGCATTCTCTTTTATCGCGCGCATTATCTTGCCGGAAATACTGCGCCGATCGATGTCATGTGTCAGGCATTGATCGATCGTGATCTCACTCCGGTCCCCGTTTTTGTGGCGTCACTGCGAGATCCGGAAGTGCAGTTTGATGTGCTGCGTGTATTTAAACCCAAAGATGAGCCGTCAATTTTAGCGTTGTTAAATACGACGAGTTTTTCGGTATTAAACCCTGTGCCGCTCTATAGTCAAACGGACAGCACGATCGAAACGTCGAACCATCCCGATGCACCCGAACTTTGGCAGCAACTTAACATTCCTGTGCTCCAAATGATCTTAAGTGGCGGCACAGAGGTGGATTGGGCGGCTCAACTGCGAGGCTTGTCGCCGCGAGATACGGCTATGAATGTGGCATTGCCGGAAGTGGATGGACGGATTATTAGTCGGGCGGTGTCGTTCAAAGCCGTGCAGGAAAAGCATCCCCGATTGCAGACGGAGGTGGTGGGCTATCAGCCTGTGCAGAATCGAATTGAGTTTGTCGCCGATCTGGCTAAGAATTGGGTCAATTTATCAGTGACACAGGTGTGCGATCGGCGGGTGGCCCTGATTTTGGCCAATTACCCGAACCGGGATGGGCGACTGGCCAATGGCGTTGGACTGGATACTCCGCAGAGCTGTGTGGAGATTTTGAAGGCGTTGCAACAGGCGGGCTATCTCGTCTCTGCGATTCCTGAAGATGGCGATGAACTGATCCGGTGGTTAACTCGGGGCGTGACCAATGATGTCGAGGGACGCGAAATTCGATCGGTGTATCAATCGCTGTCAGACATAGATTATGCAACATATTTTGCAACGCTGCCGTTACAGGTTCAGGATGAAATGGAAAAACGCTGGGGCGTCCTATCAAACCCTAGTTTTGCAGTGCCAGGGATTCAACTCGGGAATATCTTCATCGGCATCCAACCTGCACGAGGCTACGACAACGATCCGTCACTCAACTACCATGCGCCAGATCTGGAACCGACCCATGATTATTTAGCCTTTTACGAATGGGTTCGGAGGGCGTTTGGGGCATCGGCGATTGTACATGTTGGGAAGCATGGAAATTTGGAGTGGCTGCCGGGGAAAAGTATTGCACTTTCGGAGCAGTGTTATCCTGAAGTCGCCTTGGGTCCGATGCCGCATTTTTACCCCTTCATCGTCAACGATCCGGGCGAAGGTGCTCAAGCCAAACGTCGATCGCAGGCCGTTATTCTCGATCATTTGACGCCGCCGATGACCCGAGCGGAATTGTACGGCGATTTGCAAGCGTTAGAAAACTTAGTCGATGAGTATTACGAGGCGATGAATCTTGATCCGACAAGAATGAAGCCACTGCGCGAAAAGATCTTAAACCTACTCGAAGTCAGTGAGTTAAATGCTGATTTGGGTTTAAAACTCACAGCAGAGGAGTTGAAAGCGCGATTTGAAAATACGGTCATGAGTCATCTCGATCGATCGCTGTGCGAACTTAAGGAAGCACAGATTCGAGATGGATTACACATCCTGGGCGTATGTCCGTCCGGATCACAACTGCGGGATCTCGTGATTGCAATTGCCCGTTACCCGCAAGCGGGACGGGTTGGGTTATCTCGTGCCATTGCCGAAGATTTAGGGTTTGATTTTGACCCATTGACAGCAGATCCAGCAGACG
>JAYVVL010000149.1:0-1708 GCA_043787035.1 Synechococcales cyanobacterium | reverse complement strand
GTTGCGATCGTAATGACGACCCACAGCACGCCAGCCGCCCGTTTGATAAAGCTCGTAGTGGGTTTGTCTTGGGTGAAGGTTCAGGAATGCTCGTTATTGAAGAACTAGAGCACGCTCTCGCCCGAGGCGCTCGGATTTATGCGGAGATCGTGGGATACGGAGCCACGTGTGATGCCTACCACATGACGGGCCAAACGCCAGGTGGAGCCGATGCCGCACGGGCGATGTCTCTTGCGATGAAAGATGGTGATATCAAGCCTGAAGATGTGAGCTACATCAACGCCCACGGAACCAGCACGCCCATCAACGACCCCAATGAAACAGCGGCGATCAAGTTAGCCCTCGGCGATCACGCCTACAAAGTCACCGTCAGCTCAACGAAATCTATGACGGGTCACCTGCTTGGTGGCGCAGGCGGGATTGAAGGCGTCGCGTCTGCACTGGCGATTTACAACGATCGAGTTCCGCCGACGATCAATCTAGACAACCCGGATGAAGGTTGTGATTTGGATTATATCCCGCACAAAAGTCGCGCACAGATAGTCAATGTCGTATTATCAAACTCGTTTGGATTTGGCGGCCACAATGTAACGTTAGCGTTCAAAAAGTTTGTGAAATAACGAACAATACCGTAGGGGTCCTCCAACGATCGTCCGTCAGCTCCGACAAATGCTCGTTTATCCAGGACAGTCAATCGCGTTCCAAGATGTTGATTGGGACGAATTTGAAGCGATCGGGTTCAACGACCTTCAAACGGAAAGATCTTGGCGTTGGAGTTGAACCTGATGATTGTTTTTATATCCAGAATGCTGCCCGAATGTTGCGTTTCGATCGCTTGTTCGACAATTCTATTTACTCACTTAGTTCAGTCTCACTAAGTTCAAACGTCACCTGATGATACAGATCCGCAACTGCAACTTCAACCCCAACGGAGTCTAATAAAAAGCAATCATCCATTCCGTAGGCAGAATAGATCCATTGCCCCCGATCGCCGCGTTGATATACTTCGACACCGGGCTGCGACACCTGAACCAAAACGTATTCTTTCAAACTTAAAATCGCGCGGTATTTAGCGAACTTGATCCCTCGATCGATCGCTTCTGTAGACGAAGAAAGCACTTCAATAATTAAACAAGGATACTTGACGTAGAGATCTTCATCTTCGCGATCGTCACAGCTCACGACCACATCAGGGTAAAAATACTTGCGTCTAGGCTCAACCCGAACTCGAATATCGCTCATGAACACTTGGCAAATACCGTCACGCAACCGATCGCGTAAACCTGCACAAAAGTTCAATGCAATCAGATTATGAAATCGTGTGGTTCCCGCCATGCCAAATGCTCCGCCATTCCAAAGGACGGCTTCACCATCCCAATACTCATACTTCTCCTCTTGCGTCTCTTCCCACTCGAAGTATTCTTCTACCGTCATCAAACGTCTGTCTTGAAGTGCCACCATCAGAAATTACCTCATCCTGAGTTGAGTCTAGAGAGCATAAGCTTCATCTTCCTCTATACTAATAGGCTGGAACGCGCATCGGTACTAGAAGTTAGAGGACAATTTTCATGGCATCCATTCGGGAACTGCACGAACAACTGGTCAAGAAAGAACGATCGGCAGTCGAAATCACCCAGTCCTATCTCGATCGCATCAGGGCCGTTGACGCTCAGGTGAATAGTTTCCTGCTAGTGACAGACGATCGTGC
>JAYVVL010000148.1:0-13947 GCA_043787035.1 Synechococcales cyanobacterium | reverse complement strand
TTCTAGTCCTTCTAGGACGCGGATCATCGTCTTATTCCGAAGCAGGCCCACATGAACCGCCGCTTCGGGCAAAATATCCTGGACATTCAGGACAATAGGACAGTTGTACACCATACCCAAGAGCGCTGCGGGGAGGCAAACAGGCAGCGGAGGCACGGTAAGTAAGATGACATCAGGACGCCACCCTCGCAGGGCTTGAAAAAAACTTGAAACGACAAAACTCCCGTCTAGTAGGAGTCGATCGAGGAGGCTTGACTTGGGTTTGACCCAGATAAAACTGCGTTGGATTAAGACCCCGTTTCGCGTTTCAGTACAATAAAATTTATCTCGGTATCCCTCATAAATCTGACGTTGAGGATAGTTTGGCATCCCCGTAACCACGCGGACTTCGTGTCCTAGGCGGACTAATCCCTCTGCTAGCTCGGTCATCAGTGGGGCAATCCCGATGGGTTCTGGATAGTAGTTGTAAGAGTAGATTAAAACTCGCATAAAGTGGGCGTCTGCGACGGTCTCCTAGAGAATCTATTCCTAGTCTAGGCAGGCGCTTTTTAGACGGTCCTCTGTGCATCTACTCATGTTCGTTCATAGGGTCTAACAGAGGATTTACGATTTGGGCGATCGTACTGGGATTTTACTAGGATTTGGAATGAGGTTTTTACGGGGACCTATACTGAAAATCATCCTAAAATAGTGATCTGATAATCTTGTGTAGGATAGGATTACTTTGCTCGAATACGTTAAGGTTTTATGTCGTTTACTTATCATCGAACCATTTATTTCAAAGACACCGATGCAGCAGGCGTCGTCTATTTCTCCAATGCCCTTAGTATTTGTCATGAAGCCTATGAGGCGTTGCTAGAAACTTTAACTTTGAATCTAAAAAGCTACTTTTCAGGGAAAACGTTAGCTGTCCCAATTATTCATGCCGAGATTGATTTTAAGCAGCCGATGAGCTGTGGGGAGCAGGTTCATGTGACGGTTTCAGGGAAGATGCTCAAGGAGAGCGAATTTGTGTTGCACTATGAGATTTGCCGAAATGACTTGGACGCCGATCGCCTGATTGCAAAAGCGATGACTCGCCATGTTGCTATTGATCCCGTGACGCGATCGCGATCGGTTGTCCCACCTGAGTTGGCGCAGTGGTTTGCTTTGGGATGAACGGCGGCTTTAAAGGTAAAGGACTTGAACGAGGCTCGGTCCCTGGTGTAGAATCATGTCTTAACTTTAACGAAGTCTCCAAACCTTATGTTTGACGCTCTAGCCGATCGCTTAGAAGAAGCCTGGAAAAAAATGCGCGGGCAGGACAAGATTAGCGAATCCAACATTAAGGATGCGCTGCGTGAAGTCCGTCGGGCGTTGCTAGAGGCGGATGTCAATCTACAGGTGATCAAAGATTTCATCGTCGAAGTCGAACAAAAGGCGATCGGGGCTGAAGTAATCTCCGGCGTCCGGCCCGACCAACAATTTATCGAAATCGTCTATCAGGAACTCTTAGACGTCATGGGCGAGGCCAATGTGCCCCTCGCTCAAGCCGAAACCAAACCGACGATCATCCTCATGGCAGGACTTCAAGGAACAGGTAAAACGACAGCGACGGCGAAACTTGCGCTTCACCTGCGCAAAGAAGATCGTACTTGCCTCATGGTGGCGACCGACGTCTATCGTCCCGCTGCGATCGACCAACTTAAGTCCCTTGGGAAACAAATCAACGTTCCCGTTTTTGACTTGGGAACAGGCGCTAACCCGGTCGATATTGCCCGTCAGGGGGTCGAAAAGGCAATCGCGGATGGCATTGATACAGTCATTATTGACACCGCAGGTCGCCTACAAATTGACGCAAAATTGATGGACGAACTCGCGCAGATTAAAGCGATCGTCAAGCCTCACGAAGTTCTGCTGGTCATTGATGCGATGACCGGGCAAGAAGCCGCCAGCCTAACGAAATCGTTCCATGATCAAATTGGCATTACGGGAGCTGTTCTAACCAAAATGGACGGCGATGCTCGTGGGGGTGCGGCGCTGTCGGTGCGGCGGATTTCGGGACAGCCGATCAAATTCATTGGCGTTGGGGAAAAAGTTGAGGCATTGCAGCCATTTTATCCCGATCGAATGGCATCGCGGATTCTCGGTATGGGGGACGTGCTAACGCTGGTGGAAAAAGCGCGCGACGAAATCAACCTCGAAGAAGCGGAACAGCTCCAAGCAAAAATCCTTGAGGCGCGGTTTGACTTCACTGATTTTCTGAAGCAAACCCGAATGCTAAAAAACATGGGTTCGCTCGGCGGCATGATGAAGCTGATTCCAGGGATGAACAAAATGGTCAATGACGACCAGCTCAAGCAAGGTGAAATCCAACTGAAGCGTGCCGAAGCCATGATTGGGTCCATGACCCTTGTAGAGCGGCGAGATCCTGACCTCCTTGCAAACTCTCCCGGTCGCCGCAAGCGAATTGCGAAAGGCTCGGGTCACACTGAAAAAGATGTAACTGAGTTAGTCTCGAACTTTCAGCGGATGCGGACCTTCATGCAGCAGATGACGAGTGGACAGATGGGCTTTCCTGGAATGGGCGGTGGTGGCGGGTTTCCAGGAATGGGAATGCCGGGAATGACGGGCGGATTACCAGGGATGAATCCATTTGGCGGTGGCGGTGCGCCTCGTCCAGGAATGGGTGGTCAGCCCCAAAAAAAGGCGAAGAAAGAAAAGAAGAAAAAGGGATTTGGTCAGCTTTAGGATCTTAAGACCCATTGAGAGTTTGGAATGGTGAATGTAGATTTTCGATCGGTTTTAAATCAGGCGATCGCACCGACCGATCGCCCTGTTGCAGCAACGGTTGTTGAAGCATTATTAAATGCTGAAAAGGCCACAAAAGACGATCGAACTCAGTTTCTTCAAGACTCGCTCTATGGAACCTGGCGGCTGTATTTTGTGACATCGGGGAAGGTGAAGCTGGGAGACAAGCGGCTGCGCGGGTTTTACCTGCCGAAGTTGCTCCCCGCGACGATCGCCTTTGCGCCGAGTGAGGACACTCCGATCGCCGTCACGAATAAAGTGACCGTTGGACTCATTACGCTATTGCTAACGGGACCTGCACGATATGAAGCCGTGAAAAATATTTTGCCCTTTGATTTCACGCTATTAGAGGTCAAAGTTTTGGGCCAGACGGTTTATAACGGTAAGTTTCCGGGGCCGCGCGAAGGGTTGGTGTTTGGCGAAATTCCGATGGCTAAGCTGCCATTTTTCGCCTTCTTTCAGGTGAACGAAACATTTATTGCGGCGCGAGGTCGAGGCGGCGGTTTGGCGATGTGGGTGAAACAGGATTAGATGGACGATCGGTGTGAAACTTGGCAAAAAGGAAAGCGCCCGGACCAATCGCCCAACTCCTTACTCTTCCTTCACTTTCGGGCGATGGGTAGACACCACATGCAACTCCTTAAGCTGCTTATCTTCCACGCCGGACGGTGCATTGGTCAGGAGACACCGAGCTTGCTGAGTCTTGGGGAAAGCTATTGCATCTCGGATGGATTCTTCGCCCGCCAACAGCATCACTAGGCGATCGAGACCGAAGGCAATCCCTGCGTGGGGCGGTGTGCCGTACTCAAAGGCTTCGAGCAAGAACCCAAATTTGCTCTGCGCTTCGTCGTCAGAAAGACCGATCGTAGTGAAGACTTTTGCCTGCAAGTCGGGCTGGTAAATTCGTAGACTACCGCCGCCAATTTCGTAGCCGTTGAGAACGATATCGTAGGCTTGAGCGCGGGCGGTGGGAAGATCGTGGGCATCTTCGGGGAATGGTGCCGTGAATGGATGGTGCAATGCTTCGAGACGTTTTTCATCGCCATTGTATTCAAACATCGGAAACTCTACGACCCACAGAAGATTCATCTTAAGCGAGTCGATTAAGTTCATCTCTTTAGCAATGAATTGACGAACACGATCGAGAGTTTTATTCACCGTGCTGACATCTGCTGCGGCGAACAGTAACAGATGTCCTGGTTTCGCGCCTGTACGCTCTAGTAGTGCCGTTTTTTGCTCGTCTGTAAGGTTGTCTTTAATCGCGCCGATCGTATCGATTTCGCCGTTGTCTCGGACGCGGATGTAGGCAAGACCTTTTGCTCCGGCGTCAGATGCCTCGCGGAAAATATCACCGCCCGGTTTGATTCGCACATTAGAAACCGCATCGTTCCCGCCTGGAATCGACAGGACTTTGATGACGCCGCCTTTTTTCACCGTATCGGAGAAAACTTTGAATCCGGAGTCTTTGAGCAAATCTGAGACTGTGATCAGCTTGAGATCATATCGGGTGTCGGGCTTATCACAACCATACTGATCCATCGCTTCGGCGTAGGTGAGGCGCGGGAACGGACGGGGAATTTCCATGCCTTTGACGGTTTTGAAGACGTGACAAATGAGGCGCTCGTTTAGATCTAGGACTTCTTCTTGGTCCATGAAGCTCATTTCTAAGTCGAGCTGCGTAAATTCAGGCTGCCGATCGGCCCGCAAATCTTCATCTCGGAAACATCGCGCCACTTGATAATAGCGATCGAACCCAGCCACCATCAGCAACTGCTTAAACAACTGCGGAGACTGGGGAAGTGCATACCATTCGCCCGGATTCACCCGTGATGGCAACACATAATCGCGCGCGCCTTCGGGGGTTGATTTGGTCAAAATAGGCGTTTCGACTTCCATGAAGTGCTCTTCGTCTTCAAGGAAGCGACGCACGGATTTGATCACGTTGTGGCGCAGTTGGAGGTTTTTGCTCATGCGATCGCGGCGCAGATCGAGGTAGCGATATTTCAGCCGCAATTCTTCTTTTACGATGTCCGTATCGGCGCTAGAAACTGGGAACGGAAGCTGCTTACGGACGGCGCTGAGGATTTCGATATGGTCCGCGTAGATTTCGGTTTCGCCTGTGGGGAGCTTGGGGTTTAGCGATTCGTCGGGGCGTTTGCTGACGCGGCCTGTGACTTTGATAACGTACTCACTTCGGATCCCTTCTGCGATCGGGTGAGACTGAGGCGTGCGATCGGGATCCGCAACAATTTGCACGGTGCCGTACTTATCCCGCAAATCTAGGAAGATCACGAATCCATGATCGCGGCGACGATCGACCCACCCGAAGAGGGTGACGGTTTCTCCGATATGGGTTGCTCGAACTTGTCCGCAATAATAACTACGCATGGATAACGATTAAACTTCTGAATAAATTGAAAACTCCATCATTATGCCAGGGTTTACGACCCGGACGCCCAGAGATTGTGAACCCCATCGAGATTAGATTCATCGGCCTGCTGTCAGAACCTCCGCCACCGTCGTTTGTAAGGCCGGAAACGTCAACGAAAAAATTTCATCATTTCCCACAAATCGACGTTCCTGATAAATTCCATCCTTCAAGGTTAGAACTAACATCAACTGCCTGTCAGGATCAATAATCCAATATTTTCCAATCTCCCGTGCCGAATATTCTGCACGTTTCTCAATGTAATCTCGATCGTAATTTGGATCTCCCGGTTCTCTCGGAGACACCACTTCAATCACCAAGGCAGGCGGCGGTGCATCGAACTTAATAATATATCAATTTCGATCGTCAAGTAACGCCTCTAACTCTTCTGTCAAGACGACCAAATCAGGATATCGGGTCATCACCTTCTGGCTCGGAACCACGATTTCTGCTTTAGTACTCAACAGATAATGAGAAATTCCAATCTGCAAAAACATGACAAACAAAAACGTAATGATTTGAGTATTCAGTTTACTTTCAGAACCCATCTCAACTAATACCCCATCCATCAGCTCATATCGAATATCCGTCCCATCGTCATAGGACAAATATTCCTCTAATGTCATCCGCCTTTCAGTTGCGACAACCATATATCAGCCTCAACCTCTAGAACTTGGTTTGTTTTAGTTTAGCCGATCGACCTATTATTTCGTTGCCAACACGCGCTTCATCGTCAACCGAAACCGATCGGGTGGCACAAAAGTGATCCCCCGCCGTACGGCTTTCACAGGCTCCATCAAGTTGCTCTCAAACTCGCATCCGCCTAACACCGTCGCTAATACAACTTTCATCTCCAACATCGACAACGCCATCCCAACACAGCTCCGACTCCCGCCGCCAAACGGGAAAAACTCACCCCGTCCAAACTTCCGCTCCAAAAACCGATCGGGCCTAAACACCTCCGGATCGCCGTAGGTCTCGACTCTCCCCTGCGCGGTCAAGACGCAAGGAATTAACACGGTCCCTGGTGCATAGATGATGTTGCCCACTTGCACATGGTCTTTGACTCGTCTAGGCTGTGCAATTAAGGCGATCGGACAGATGCGCAAAGACTCTTGACACACCGCCCCTAGAAACGGCTGTTCTCCTAGCAATACCGCATCCTCTAAAACGGGTGAAACTTCCGATCGTAATCGCTCCAATATCTCCGGATCACAATGCACCCAATAAAACACCCAAGCCAACGAAGAAGCCGTCGTCTCATGCCCTAATAACAGTAGCGTCATGAGATTATCCCGAAGCTCTGTATCCGGCATCCCCAGGCCGTCTTCATCCTGTGCGGCCATCAGTATAGATAACACATCAGAACGATCGGACGGATCGCTTTTAGGATTGGGAATAGATCGACGATCGTGAATCTCTGCATACACTAAAGCATCAATTTCGGCCATCAGCGCCTGAAACTTCCCCCAAGGACTCCACGGTGCAAAATTATTCTGCAATGGCGGCAAGAAAAACTGCACTGAATACAACGGATCGGTGATTTGGTCGAGCAACACACTGAGCAACGATCGTAATCGCTCATAGCGAACGCCAGGAACCAACCCAAACACAACTTCCAAGATCACTCGCAGCGACACCTGAGACATCTCAGCGCGAATATCAATCGCATCGCCAACGCTCCAGCTCGCCATCTGTTGCCGCGTTACTTGTGCAATCAACTCACTCTGCCGCGCCAAACTCTCCCGCAGAAACGCGGGCATGATCAACTGCCGCTGCCGCAGATGCCGATCGCCCTGCTGCATAATCAACGACTGACTTCCCACTAAGGGCAAAAAAACCTGCGTCACTTTCCCAAATTCCAACGCCGCAGCCGCTTTCCCAAAAACCTCACCCACATCATCCGGATTGCTCAAGAACACCAACGGCGGCGATCCCGAACCCAACAACCGCAGTGTAAAACGATCGCCCCACTGACTCTGGCAAAATTTCAAAAACCCAATAGGATCAGCAATCAACCGCCCCAACTGCCACCACCACGGCGAACTCGGACCCGCTGGCAAAGCACCCATAATGCATCCTGTAGACGTTCCCAATGATCGGCTCTTTAACTGACTTCTACCTTACTATAAATCAAGTGATCAAGATTTTGATTCTGCTTCATTGAAATTATCCAGTAGCGGTTTTGAGGCATTTAAAACAAATGAAACTTAATCTACATGAATCGGTAGAAAATTCTCTTCTTTTGAACATTAAACGGCTTCGCTCCCATTGGAAATATGTCACCTATCGTGTCGCCCGATTGCTATTGATTAGCTACCTCACGGTTGCTGTGTATGCCTACGGCTTCAGCGATCGTTCTATCTTGCCTGCCGGCCCTAGCACCTACGAAACGCTCCCCGGCCTACTCCAGATCCCCACACCTAACGGTCAAACGATCGCTGCACTCTACAAACCTAATTCATCGGCAACATACACGCTGTTGATGAGTCACGGAAACGGGGAGGACTTAGGCGATCTTCAGTCGCAAATAGATGACTTTAAAGCCATGGGCCTCAGCGTGTTTGCCTACGATTATCGTGGCTACGGCCAGAGTCAAGGTTCCGCTAGCGTCGCGAATGTCTACGAAGATAGTGAAACAGCCTACCAGTACTTAACTCAGACCTTAAAAATTGCGCCAAATCGGATTGTGCTCTATGGCCGATCGGTGGGTGGTGGACCCAGTACAGCCCTAGCCGCACGTCATACTTCAGTATCTGGAGAACAATCGATCGCAGGCACCATTCTAGAAAGTACGTTCATCAGCACTTTCCGGGTCACGATTCCCATTCAAATTCTCCCTTACGAAAAATTTCCCAATCAAGAAAACATTCGCCAAACTCACCGCCTCTCGACCTTGATTATCCATGGCACAAACGATCGCGTTATCCCCTATTGGCACGGTCAAACGCTCTATGCCACAGCCCAAGAACCCAAACAACTATTGACCGTCGAAGGGGCCGATCATAACGATGTGTCGAGTGTTGCAGGGATGAACTACTCACAATCCATCATTCAATGGCTAAAAACGCTTCCCTAGCTGGACTATGTTTAGCTTAATTTATTATTCACTCAATAAAAAGCCTGACCACAGTGGATCAGGCTTTAGTAGCTACTCTCTCTTAAAACTCTAACGATCAGGCCAATCCTGGTTTACAGGTCGCCGCCCCGCAAAAACAGCACAAACACAATGACTGGGCCTGCAATAACAACCAGAGCTAACGTTGTCAACTGAAAGACAACCGTAAAATCAATCGCACTCAGAAAGTCCATTACCCCTCCCAAATCCGCGCATTGCGCTTCAATAAACTCAAATCGGTGACTGATTTATATATTACGGACATCCGCACCCTCTTTTAATTAATGTTACAAAACTCAACAATAGAGAGGTCCTCGAATCACCCCAAGCCCCAACAAAGGCGCGACAATTGTGAGGTTCTTTTTTGTTCCAAGTGCGGAAAGTTCCCGCCCATCCCTCCTATGGCAACCTGGCAATGCGTTAAAAACTGTGGTGCTTGCTGCAACCTTAGCCCCATCGATCGTCCGGATCTGGGCGACTACCTCAACGATGAGGAAATTGTCACCTATCTCACCATGGTGGGCGAAGACGGCTGGTGCATTAATTTCAATAAAGAGACCCGCGAGTGTAGCATTTACGAAAAGCGTCCTTCCTTCTGCCGCGTGACCCCCGAGACCTTTCACGCTTTGTTCGATGTGGCAGCCGTTGACGTCAACGACTTTGCCATTGACTGCTGCCGGGAACAAATTGAGGGCGTTTACGGCGATCGCAGTCTGGAAATGCTAGTGTTCGATCGGGCAGTCGGTATTTAAATTGGACGATGGCTATCGACTAGGGCCATAATTATGAAAAGATAGTGAAAACCCACTTAATTCCTGACAAACTCATGAATTCTCCTCCCAAAGCACCGCCTGAGAGCCTGCCCCAAAGCCTAGTCGCTGAGGCGGCGGTCCTCGTTGACAGTAGCGCCCACTCTGATGATTTCTCCAGTGTATGGCGCTGCTTTGTCTCGACCTTCGTCACCATTTTCCTGGCCGAACTAGGCGACAAAACTCAGGTTGCAACCCTACTGATGAGCGCTCAGTCCCACGAACCCTGGGTCGTTTTTGGGGGTGCAGCAGCGGCGTTGGTGAGCACGAGTTTGGTGGGCGTGCTATTGGGGCAGTGGCTGGCGAAGTTTCTGACGCCGAAGACGCTTGAAGTTGCGACAGGTAGCATTTTGGCGATCGTTGCAGTATTACTCTTAATTGATGTTGCAGGGATGCCATAAGTTATGGATTGGAATCTTCTTGGACTAAGTTTTATTACGGTGTTCCTAGCTGAATTGGGCGACAAAAGCCAACTGGCGGCGATCGCGCTCAGTGGCACCGCCAAGTCCCCTAAAGCTGTCTTTTTTGGGAGCGTTGCTGCATTGATTTTGGCGAGCTTCATTGGGGTAATTGTGGGCGAAGGCACGGCGCAAATCTTACCGGTAAAATTAACCAAAGCTACTGCAGCGATCGGGTTTGCCGCAATGGCGTTTAACTTACTAGTTCTTCGAGGAAAGGGCGATGAAAGCAGCGCTGAAGCCATTTCTGAACCTGTCGAGCCTCTCGATTAAACCTGTCTCATGAATCCTATTGTTTATGCCGTGGGAGTGGTGTCGCGGTCGGGCTTGATCGGGAGCATAATGACAAACTCAGTTCCTTTGCCGAGTACGCTAATACATTCCAACTGTCCGCCATGTTGCTCAACGATGACTTGATAGCTAATGGCGAGTCCCATGCCTGTTCCTTCGCCAACTTCTTTAGTTGTAAAGAAGGGATCGAAGATTCGTTGTTGGATTTCAGGGGGCATTCCTGAACCGTTGTCAGAAATCCAAATCATGATGCGGTTAGGATCGATTAGTTTAGTGCGTAACTCAAGTTTGGGTTGTTTGAAACTGGTGTTAGTCATACTATCGTCGAGAGCATCTATTGCATTTCCCATGAGGTTCATCAGTGCCTGATTCAGCAATCCAGGAAAACAGTGAACCTTAGGCACTGTTCCGAGATCTTTCACCACTTTGATTTTAGGTCGGTTGGACGTCGCTTCTAGGCGATGGGAGAGCAGCAACAGGGTGCTTTCGATGCCCTCATGAATGTCTACGGTTTTCTCTTCGGTTTCATTGAGGTGGGCAAAATTCTTCAGCGCTTGAACAATCAAATGAATCCGATCGGCCCCGATGCGAATGGATTGAAGCAGTACAGGCAAGTCCTGTAATACAAATTCCAAATCTTCACCGGGCGTAATCCCAGCCTCATGAAAAGCCCGAATCAAGTCTTCAAAGTATTGTTCAGCGTAAACTAAATTTCCGGAGATAAAGTTCACTGGATTATTAATTTCATGAGCCATTCCGGCCACAAGCTGCCCTAAACTAGACATCTTTTCCTGCTGTAATAGTTTCGCTTGACTATGACGAAGCTGCATGAGAGTCTCTTCTAGTTCCTGCGATCGCATTCGTAGTATTTCATCCGATCGTTTTCGATCCGTGATGTTTTTAACAGTCCCTTCATAAAACATCACGCTATTTTGTAAATCCTTGACTGCGCGAACTGTTTCAGAGACCCATAACGTCGTGCCATTTTTGCAATAGACCTGCGCTTCAGCGTCTGAAGCTTCTCCTCGAATCAGGACTTGATTCATAAACTCTTTGTGACGATCGGGAGTAACATAGAGTTGAATTCCGGTGTCATTAACAGACGTACACAGCTCTTCAATCGAGGCATAGCCATACATCTTCGCCAACGCATGATTGGCCGTAATAAATTGCCCATCTGGGGTGGATTGAAACATGCCATCAATGGCATTGTCAAAAATATTTCGATAGCGGTCTTCAAGCTGTTTGTAGTTTTGGATTTCGGCGTGGAGACGGAAGTTTTGCTGTTCTAGGCGCTTTTGAAGGGTTCGCCTGTCGATTTGTTGACTGACGCGGGCTAGGACCTCTTTAAGATGAAACGGCTTTGTAATATAGTCTATTCCTCCCACCTGAAAAGCTTTCACTCGATCGTGGGCATTATCAATAGCACTCAAGAACATGATGGGAATATCCTGGGTTTCCAGGGTAGCTTTCAACCGTTTGCACACGGCATACCCGTCCATTTCTGGCATCATGACATCTAGTAAAATCAAATCCGGCACAAAGTCCTGAACAATTTCTAGCGCCCGTTCTCCGCTCATCGCACTACAGATCTCATAGCCGCATTGCATCAACGCATCCGATAAAATTCGGACATTGGCAGGCGTGTCATCGACGATCAGAATATTACCGCGATCAGTGCGGCGTTTTAATTTATAGCCGAGGACGGAGAAAATGGATTTCTCTGTATCGCGCAGTTCATCGGGATAGATGGACCCTTGGGAACTTAAGACTTGGTGGGCGCGGGCGAGGTGTTCCAACTGCTCAATGGCCGCGCCGATCGCCGCTTCATCTACCTCCGTGTCCTCATTGGAATAGAGTGCGATCAAAATGCGATCGAGATCGCCCCAGCCATCGGCCAAGACGGGCATCCCAGATTCCGAAAGTTTGAGTTGATCAAAATTGCGGCGAATCAACTTTCGGACATAAAACGAAACGGTCGGCGAGAGCATTCGCAGAGCAGGCAAAAACGTTGATGGAACTCTGACGTAAGGGGGGTGGACTGACGACATGGCAGGCGGGGTTGAAGGAGGAGCATCCCCGCCCATTGTGCCCAAGATTTCGGGAACATACACCATTTCCCAGAAGATTACTGATAGAGAAAATTACAAAAACTGAGCCGGGTCGATCGGCTCGCCGTCTTTTCGCACTTCAAAATGCAGGTGAGGTCCGGTGGATAACCCCGTAGACCCCACGGCTGCGATCGGTTGTCCTTTCTGCACCGCTTGACCATTTACAATATAAAACCCTTCGGTATGGCCATACAGCGTCGTAATGCCACCACCATGATCGACAATGACCGCATTCCCGTAGCCGCCATACCAATCTGCAAAAATCACGACGCCCGCCGCCGCCGCTCGAATCGTGGTGCCTGAATCCGCCCCAAAGTCTATCCCCGAGTGAAACTTCTGATACCCCAAAATCGGATGCATCCGATAGCCAAACAAGCTAGTGATTTCAGCATCCACGGGTAAACTAATCGCCCCATTTCCGGTGATGACAATGCCATGACGATCACCGATCGATCGCTGACGAATCAGCACAGAAATGCTGCTAGAGTCTTTTTCGAGTTGGGAGATGGCGGACTCTAGGGCTTGACGATTGGTTTTGAGGTGGGAGATGAATTCTTTTTGGTAGTTGGACTGTGTCTGGGTTTCGCTCTTTTGGGCGAGGAGTTGCTGCATGATTAGCGAAATTTGGTTTTTCTGCGTCTCGACGTCTAGCCGATCGAGGGCGAGTTTGTCGGTTTGCTTTTGGAGGGTGGAGAGAGATTTGCGATCGGCATCATACAGACGTTTAAGCTGATACCGCCGATCGAGAAGTTCATTGAGATTGGTGCTTTTTAGCATAATGGCTAAGCCCTGGCGGTCGCGCTGTCGCTGCAAAAACTGAAGCCGTGTCACCATGGCTCGCTGCTGTTTACTGTAAATAGATTCAGCTTGGGTCAGGGAAACTTCTAGTCTGCTGAGGGCGGCTTTCGCCGTTTGTAGGGCCGCTTCTTGAGCTTCGAGGCTGGCTTGAGTTGACTTTAGCCGCTTTTGGAGACCAGAGAGATCGTCGCTGGCCGATTTTTCAAGACTTTTCAGGTAATCGCGTTGTTGTTGGACTTGTTGACGCTGTTGTTGGACCTGTTGGCGCTGTTGTTGGAGTCCATTGACGTCGGTTGCTGGAACTCGCTGCTGGGCTTGCGTAGGCGAGGTTTGCGATTGCTGAGGTTGCATCTGGGCGATCGCACTTTCTGGCATTAAAATTACTAAGAATACGCACCAAAAGCCAATTAGGGCTTTGGCTTTAATGCGATCCATTATGGAGGGGCTAGATCTCTCGCCCAGGTTTATCCTGCAACTAAACATAGCGTAACGAATGTAACGTCTGATTACTGCCCTCTATTATGCAGATAGAGACGCAAATAGAGGGCAGTAATTAAATTTATTGTTTGATCATTCAATGAAGTAGAGAGCCTTTGGTTTGTAAGACAGGGGAAATTTCGGTAAACTAACAGGACTCTATTCTTGCTTCACCTCTAAAAATATCCCTCACGGGAGATTGCGAAATTTCTCCAGACTCTTCATCATTAGTAATTAGTTTTATTTTTACCATGATTGACACAGGTCGTGTCTCCCTTTCCCAAGCCGAACTCGCCCTCTACCGACAGGGAATATCTTGTGCTGCGTCGGGAGATTTGAAAATTGCCGTAGAGTGTTATGCTCGACTGCTAGATTTGCGATCGGATTTTTGGGAGGGATGGTATGAGCGTGGCACAACGCTGGAAGAATTGGGACGATTCTCCGAGGCGATTCAAAATTATGACCAGGCCCTATCGCTATATCCAAAGCGCGAAGCCCTAGCAACTATTTGGCTGCGTCGAGGCAATGCCTTTCAGTATGGATTGGGTGAATATGATGCTGCTTTAGCTTGTTACGATCGAGTTTTGCAGGTTCAGCCAGACGATGCGAAGGTCTGGCACCATCGCGGCGATGCGTTACTCTATGGCTATCACCAGCCGGATACGGC
>JAYVVL010000147.1:0-5143 GCA_043787035.1 Synechococcales cyanobacterium | reverse complement strand
CCAGTTCCTGGATCGCCCGTTCTTGATTTCCATCTCGCCCAAGCAATCGAATCCAAAGGGTCTCCTCCGTAACAGGCAATTGATGCACGACGATCAAGCCTGTACGATCGAGCTTTGGCCATCGATAAACTCCCGGAATGCGAGACCTACGAAGCCCAAAACCCTGACGAATCTCCTCCGAAGTCGTTGGCATAATGAACCACAAATCCGGTAACATTTCTTCTGTCAAGGTCTCATCCTTGCGTTTCGCCGAGCGTGCCATATCCCGTTCAATATCCGTCAACTTTCCCCGACAGGCTCGAATTTCTATTGCCGTCGCTGGATTGCGAAACACTTCAATCAATGAATCCCGCCGTAAAAGCTGACCCATTAATCCTAATTTTTTTCGCTGGGTTGCGATCGTCATCGTGGAATTGCGTTCAAACCAGAGATCGCCTTCTCGACGTTCAGATTTGATCACTTTATTTGGAACAGCGATGCCAATATTACTCAGCAATTCTGTTAAATAATCCTTTGCAAAATCGTCATGCAGAAATTCTGACATTATTTCTACCGCAGCCCTTTTCGCATCATCACCAGATTATCGCGATGTACCACGGTTTCGTCGCCGTCATAGCCGAGAAGCTGTGTGACTTCAACCGATCGATGACCCCGAATCTTTTGCAATTCTTTGCTAGTGTAGTTGACCAATCCCCGCGCGATTTCCTGCCCGTGCAGGTTACAAATGCGCACCGTGTCCTCCCGCTGAAACTCGCCATCAATCCCGATAATCCCCGCTGGCAAGAGCGATTTCCCCGCTAAGGCGATCGCATTCATTGCGCCGTCGTCGAGGTAAAGTTTCCCCGATGGAACCATGCCGTGAGCAATCCACCGTTGCCGCGCTGTAATGGGGTTATCTTGCGGCTCAAAGCGAGTGCCAATAGATTCTCCAGCTAGGATTTTAAATAGATTTCGCGGGGTATTACTGTTCATAATAATGGTGCGAACCCCGGCCCCGGACGCAATCCGCGCCGCCGAAATCTTGGTCTCCATGCCGCCTGTGCCCCACTGACTCCCGGCATGACTTGTATCCACCTCCAATGCATCAATGTCATGCACCACTTCGATCGGTTTTGCGTCCGGATTCGTTCGGGGATTGGCGGTATAAAGCCTGTCAACATCCGTGAGTAAAAACAACCAATCTGCATCGACCAAACCCGCGACCAAAGCCGAAAGCGTGTCGTTATCGCCAAATTTTAATTCGTCTACGGCAACGGTGTCGTTTTCATTGACTACAGGAATTACGTTTAGGTTTAACAATTCGTGAAACGTACGATAGGCATTTACATACCGATTGCGTTCCACCAAATCCCCGCGCGTGAGTAAAACCTGTGCGATCGGCTGTTGCATGGCCGTAAAAAAATCATCATAAATCCGCATCAACCGCCCCTGCCCTACTGCCGCCACGGCCTGCTTTACGGCCATCACCTTCGGACGTTCGCTCAATCCCAACCTCGCACAGCCGACGCCCACCGCCCCCGACGACACCAAGACCACGCGATGTCTCGCTTGCCGCAGTTCGCTGAGGACTTCGACTAAGGTGGCGATCGTGGAAAGGGCCAAATTTCCGGTTTCGGAGGAGGTCAGACTGGAGGTTCCAATTTTGATAACGAGCGTTTGGGGGGCGATCGGGTTCATTGCAGTGAGGGAACGTGACGGTCTCCATAGTTTACCGTGAGCGAGAGACATTTTAGAGCGATCAACCAGGGTGCTAGGATTTATAGTGAGTAGAGATCTATCACTCAAGGAAGACTTGAAATTGGCACGAATTGCGATCGCAACGTCTGAATTTATCCCGTGGCTGGCAGCGGCGCAGCAGTTAGCGATCGAGCACTCAGTTGAACCCGCAGAACTCGATTGGTTATTGCTAGAAGTAACGGACCTCGATCGTCTTTCGTTAAAGTTTGGCAGCTACGAACGCAAGTCTCACCTTCACTGTGAATGGTCTTTAACAACGCTACAAAGTAAATGGCACCAACGGATTTTCGATCGCGTTCCGGTCCAATATTTAGTGGGCCGCACCCCTTGGCGACAGTTTGAACTTCAGGTATCGCCAGCCGTGCTCATTCCTCGCCCCGAAACGGAGTGCCTGATCGATTACGTTGAACAATTTCTCAAAACTTCCCCCGAACTCGCCCAAGGTCATTGGGTGGATCTCGGGACGGGCAGCGGTGCCATTGCGATCGCACTAGCGGATCTCATGCCTCACGCTAGCATTCATGCTGTCGATACTAGCGCTGATGCTTTAGCTATTGCCCAATCCAATGCAGAACGGTTAGGATTCGGCGATCGGATTCAGTTCTATCAAGGTCGTTGGTTTGAGCCATTGGACTCGGTGAAGGGATCGATCGCCGGGATGATTTCAAACCCGCCCTACATTCCTAGCCAAGAAGTCTTAAACTTGCAGCCCGAAGTGACGATTCATGAACCGCATCTTGCCCTTGATGGCGGCGAGGATGGACTCGCATGTTTGCAGCATTTGATCCAGGTTGCGCCGACGTATTTGAAGCCATCGGGACTGTGGATGGTGGAGATGATGCAGGGCCAAATGGATGCGATCGTAATGCGATTGGATCACGCAGGATACACCAACATTCAGCGATTGCGGGACTTGGAAGGCGTCGATCGATTTGCAATGGCTGTGGTTCCTTAAAGATCAAGGACTTGAGTGTTGTGATGTCGTGAGAGAACTGGAATCTCTAGACAAATTTGAGCCATATGCTTTACTCGATATAAAGATTTTACTATCCTAAACCTTGTAAGACGATCGCTTGGGGTTTGTGTAAAAGCGTTGCAGTTGGCGCGGTAGGATAAGTAGCTGTTAAGTCTAGCCCAAGGTCAAGGTATTTCATGAGCACACCTGCATTTTGCGACGGTATTCAGTATTTTGGTGAAGCACCCCAAGGCTTTGAACAGTATGGCAAGCAGAGCGCGATCGCACCCGGTACAAAGGCAGTGAACGCGACGGACCCGGCGGCGGCCTATCAGGTGATGCTCTACAGCGATGCCTTGCGCTACCTAATGCTACAAATGACGGCCAGTAAGGCGTCCGGACATCCAGGCGGGTTCGCAAGTCAAGCAGAAGCCTACGCGTCGCTGGTGCTCTTGGGACACAAAAACTTTGTCACAGAAGTTGGGCACCATGCACCGGGATTCTACAGCGCAATGTTCTTGGATCAGTCTCTCGAAGACATGGGAATTAAAACCGTGCAGAATTTGCGCGATCGGTTCCGCGAACGTCATGGACTGTTGGGGCACTTGTCGGGACAGATTCCGGGACTCTTAGCTCCGGCAGGTCCATTGGGTCAAGGTCAGCATTTTGCGATGTCGGGTGCACTACTGAATCCGGGGGTGTTGTTCCCTTGTACAATAGGCGATGGCGGTTTGGGTGAGCCGTACATTATGAGTTCGATCGGGCATTTCAATACGGCTTATCCGACCGTGACGAACTTTCTTCCGGTACTAGTGTGGAATGGTTTTTCACAGGAACACCACAGTATGGTGTCGTTAAAATCCAATGATGAAATGATTGCTTATTGGACGGGGAATGGATTCAAAGAAGTCGTATTAATCAATGCTAAAGACTACGACGATCAAAATCAATCGGGTGAATATGTAGACAGCACGATGTTCTCTTTTGAGAAGCGGTTAGCGTTTAACCAAGCTGTATTGGCGGCGGCAGATAAGACGGCGAAATCTGCACTAGGTGGGACGTTGACGGTATTGATTATTAAGCAACTTAAGGGTGCTGGAGTTCATGCGCGGGGTGCGAAGTCCCATAACCTGTACGCGCATCATACGTTGGACAATGCAGACATTATTGGAGGAATGAAGTCTTGTGCATTGTCTCCAGAAGCTTGGGCATTAGTTCGCGATAATTGTGTTCGTGCAGGAGGCGGTTCGTCGAGTAAAGTTGCTGTCACCGAATCGACTCGTGCATTAACAGATTTGGGCACACTGCCGTTGCAAGAGTTTGAAGTGGGCGGGGAGGCGAAGGTTTCCACGACGGCGATGGGTGTCATTGTCGGTTACGTTGGCAAAACCGATCGCGATTTCGTTGTGACTAACGCTGATGGTAATGAAGCCTCTGGCATTGCCAATATTAATCAAGTCTTGAAAATTAATCACCCCACTGAAGATCCGCTGTACAATCAAGCGCCGGGTGGGCAGGTGTACGAGCCATTAAGTGAGGATGCCTGTGCGGGTTTGGCGGCGGGGATGGCACTGTTTGGGGCACGATCGCTCTGGTGTTCTTATGAGTCCTTTGCAATCAATGGCGTGCCCATCTGGCAAACGGTGACGCAGGCAATGGCAGAACTCCGCCGTCCGACGCCTTCGACGATTTGTTTATTCACCGCAGGGGCACTCGAACAAGGTCGCAACGGCTGGACCCATCAACGGCCTGAAATTGAAGCGTATTTTGCATCAATGCTGCGACCAGGAAATGTGTTTGCACTCTTCCCCATTGATGCCAATAGCACTCAAGCCTGTTACGAATGGGCGATCGGAACCTTCAACAAGGGCATCACCATTACGGTGAGCAAATCGCCATTGCCAGTGCGATCGACGTTTGCACAAACTCGGGATGCTGTTGCGAATGGTGGCGTGATCTTGCATGAAAGCGAAGGCACAAAAAAAGTGGTATTTGCAACGATCGGCGATATGGTCCTTGGTCCGGTGATGGATGCGACGAAACAGTTGGAGGCACAAGGGTTTGGCGTTCGGGTCGTGGCTGTTGTCAATCCTCGTCGGTTGTATCGATCGTCCGATGTTCTGTGGGGAACCTGTTCACAGCCGGATGATGGATTCCTGTCGGATGCGGCATTTGAATTGATGTTTGGTGGGGATGCGGTGATTGGGGTAACGGGTGGTCCGGCGAATATGTTGGAACCTGTGTTACTTCGCAGTCGTGCAAACCGTGATGTCTTTGCGTGGAAGCGTGGGGAGACGACGGCTTCGGCGGGTGAACTCATGGCGTTTAATGGGATTACGAGTGAGGCGATCGTAGCGCGTGCGATCGAGCTTGCGTGATGAATTTAGAAGGGTGAATTGAGAAGTGAGAAAGGGGATGGAGGCGATCGCTTTTGTCCCCTTTTTATTGTGG